>JAAFJB010000001.1 GCA_013297995.1 Chitinophagales bacterium
TTTGTCTGACGAGAATAAGGTTATGAATAAAGTAGTGCAATACATGATGCAGAACTTTCAAAAAAATATTCGAGTGAACGACCTGCTCGCCATCGCCCATATGAGCAACTCCTCTTTCTGTAATTTATTTAAAGAAACCTATAGAATGACCTTTAAAGACTATCTACTTAAAGTTCGTATTGGTTACGCCTGCCGACTACTGATGGAAGACAATAAAAGCATCGCCGAAATTGCTTTTAAATCTGGCTTCGAAAACCTCTCTAACTTTAATCGCCAATTTAAAAAAATAAAAAATATTACCCCCAAAGAATACGCCAACCAAGCCAATAAAGCATAACGCCCGTTTAAAACCTTACCGTAAAATGCCGCAGCTCCTTTTGTTCCTTCCTAAAAAATACCAGCCCTATAAAAAATAAATCTATAGTAAGCCTTACCGAAGCATGCGCTTTTACCTGCTCCCATGCCCGCTCCATCTCCACACTCCAATGTATATCATCAAAAACAATCAAGGTATTCTCATGGCATTTTGCCAGCACCTGCTCAAAATAACGTACCGTTGGCTCATACCGGTGATTGCCATCTATAAAAATAAAATCGAGCCGCTCCTGCTTCGCTAATGTAGGCAACAGTGTTTCATCAAAATTACCGATCACTTGTTCTATATTCTTTAACCCTATATAATTGAAATGCTTGCTCGCTATGGCCGCCACCGCCGCCGACCCCTCCATCGTTATCACCCTTGCCTCTGGCTTTGCTGAAGCTAAATAGGAACTGGTTATTCCCAACGAGGTTCCCAACTCCAATATATTTTGTGGTCCTAAATAATTCACCAGTCTAAACAACAACTGACTGTATTTCTTCGGCTTTAATGACGATTTTGCTATGGCTGATACCGTTCGCTCCGAACGCTGTCCCAACCTCGATCCTGCCCCAAAATCTTCCAGCAAAATAAGCGTTTTATTGTGCAACATTTCTGCACGCTGCGCTTCAATTAAATCATACCCATAAAAAACCCGATCGTCGTTCAACACTTCTTTAATTAACGCATATACAAACGGCGAATGCATTCCATGACCCTTGCTATTTGAAGCCGTAATATAATAGCGCAGGTATCGACACGCCAACTGTAAGGGTGAATACATCAATTAATTTTTTTGTATGCTGGAAATAATTTTAATAACCAAAACAAAGCATATACAACCGCGAAAAGACTAATGCCATAAGCTACCATAAAAAATATTTCTTCTGATTGAGTGTACGTAAAAGTATACTGCTTCCATACCCACAAATACACCCCCACCGTTACCCATATATTGGCTCGCATTCTTTTAAAAAAAAATACCAACGGCATCAACAAACGCAATACCATACCCACTATTTCTTCATCTAAATAATCGCTCCATTTTATCTGCTCAGTTTCTACCCCGCCTAGCGCTCGCATAAAATTAGCCAGCCCTATTACCACTCGTATCTGATGCAATGTGTTTAATAACAATAGCATATTCAACACTATGAAAATATATTGACAGTATTTTTTTTGTGGTACTCCCAACCCTATACTCCCCATCACAAAAAATGGAAGCGTTAAAATATAAAAATCCTGCACTCGCTCCATACCTCTATTATTGTTTTATCCATTTTTGAAACCGATATGAATATGCATGTTTCTCATCCGCCTCATGAAATTCATCCATCACCAAATTCCACTCAGCCATATCCATTTCAGGAAAATAAGTATCCCCTTCTATTACTACTTCAACCCTTGTAAGATACAACTGCTGCGCCTGCTGCATGGCGGCTGCATAAATTTCGCCGCCGCCTATTACAAACAATTCTTTATAATCATTTTCCTCCGCTACCGCTATTGCTTTCTGTAATGAATTTACTACCACCGCCCCCGCTGCCTCATAATTATTATTTCTAGTTATTACAATATTTAAGCGTCCATTCAATGGCTTGCCTTTTAAGGACTCAAAGGTTTTTCTTCCCATCACCACTGGCATAGCCCAGGTGGTCTGCTTAAAAAATTTCATATCATTGGGCAGCTTCCACAACAATTCATTGTTCTTTCCTATGGCATGATTGGTACTGGCGGCAACGATGAGGGAAATCAACATAAGCTAAAATTTAGTGCCGAATATTACACCGCTACGGGTGCTTTGATGGCTGGGTGACTCTGATAATTTTCCAATGTAAAATCTTCAAAGCTGAAATCAAATATATTTTTTATTGCAGCATTCAACTTCATTGTTGGCAATGGATATGGCTCACGACTCAACTGCAAATTCACCTGCTCCAAATGATTCTTATAAATATGCACATCCCCAAAACTATGTACAAAATCACCACACTCCAATTCACATACCTGCGCCATCATCATGGTTAACAACGCATAGGATGCAATATTAAATGGCACTCCTAAAAAAACATCTGCACTGCGTTGGTACAATTGACAACTTAATTTTCCATCAGCCACATAAAATTGAAAAAGACTATGACAGGGCATTAAAGCCATTTTTGGCAACTCAGCTACATTCCACGCGCTTACTATCATTCTGCGACTATCAGGGTTTGTTTTCAGTTGCTGAATTACGTCAGTAATCTGATCCACTGTTTGTCCATCCGCACCCGCCCAACTCCGCCATTGCTTTCCATATACTGGCCCTAATTCGCCATTTTCATCGGCCCACTCATTCCAAATACTTACGCCGTTATCGGTCAAGTACTTGGTATTGGTCTCCCCTTTCAAAAACCACAATAATTCGTGTACAATACTTTTTAAATGCACTTTCTTAGTGGTAACCATCGGGAACCCTTCTGCAAGATTAAACCGCATTTGGTAGCCAAAACAACTGAGGGTGCCCGTGCCTGTACGATCTGTTTTTACTGCACCATTGTTTAATATATACTGAAGTAATTGGTGGTATTGTTGCATGCGCAAATTAACAACGAAATGAGGGGACTAACCAACCCGATTATCCACAATAAATGCCGATACAAGCAAATACCGCTGCCCTACTGCTTCCTGCGCGCCAGTTCCTGCTTAATAAGTGCCAGTTCCCTGCCTGTTTGTCCACTCACACTACTGTTCTCCTTAGCGCGACGCATAAGGTATGGAATCACTTCTTTAATAGGCCCAAATGGCAGGTATTTACTTACACTAAAGCCATGTTTGGCCAAATTAAAACTAATATGGTCGCTCATACCATACAATTGTGAGAAATGTACGTTTGAGTGATGTGGATCTAACCCTTTCTCTTCCATTAAATTGGCTGCCAATAAATTACTCGCTTCATTGTGTGAAGCAATAATGATTGAAATATTTTCTAAATCATTGAAACAATATTTTACCGCTGCATTAAAATCATCATCGGTAGCCGATTTGTCTTTCTGCATCAAACAGGTATAGTTTTTTTCCTGCGCTCTGGCCCTCTCTTTCTCCATATAAGCACCACGTACCAGCTTAACACCTAATTTAAATTGTTGCTGCTTGGCTATGCGATGAGAGAGTTGTAAGAAGCTAAGCCGATCGTGCCGATACAACTGTATGGTATTGAAAACAATTACTTGCTCTTTATTAAACGCTTCCATCAATTCTATTGCAAGCCGATCAATCGGATCCTGTATCCAACTCTCTTCTGCATCTATCAATACCCCTATATTTTTCTCTGCTGCTACTTCACAAATAGAATACATTCTATCCCTTACCCGATCCCACTCTGCTACTTCTTCTTCGTGATCATGAATACCACTGCGGAGTCGCGGCGCGTCGTTCAATTTTTGCAGCAAGCTCAAGCGAGCAAGTGAGGTAACTTTTAGGCTGATAAAAGGTATATTGGTTTGGGTAGCCGCATATTCTATTACCCGTATAAAGGCGTCGGTTGCCTCTTCAAAATTCGCCTCCCCTTTTTTTCCTTCCACCGCATAATCAAGTATAATTTTAATGCCGTAAGCTGCCATGGCTTTACTCACCCCTTCAGTTTGCTGCAAGGTTTCTCCACCAACAAACTGCTTGAAAATGGTTTTTCTAATGAGCTGGTGCACAAACGGCAATCCAGTCTTCATAATAAAAGGGGTTAATCTGGTACCCAATTGCACAAACCAAGGATAGGCCATTGTATTGAATAGAAATTTGGCACGCTTCAATTCCTTACTGGTCTTGTGTGCGAAGGCATTTTCGGTATTTTCAAAAGAAATATTCATGCTAACAACTGTTCGTGCCACGAATATCGGTACACATTGGTGAAGTACGCAAAGGTTTTACATAAATTATTCAAAAAATATTAAATAGCTTGGTGATTGAATGGCTGCAATACCATTTCACTTACCACCCCACTCGCTGGCTGCTGGCAGAGAAACCAAATGGCTTTTGCTGCTTCTTCCGCCACAATCATTTTATCGCGCTGCACCCTTAAATCTATGGTATCCCAAAAGCTTGAGTCTACCCCGCCCAGAAAAAGATTGGTGATGCGTATTTCGGTACGCTTTAACTCTTCCCGAATACTCTGCATCATCCCTACCAATCCATATTTACTGGCACTATAAGCAGCAGCTCCCGCCATCGGCACTTTTCCGAGCACCCCAGGGATATTGATGATGAGTCCCTTTTTCTGCGCTTTCATTGCTGGCAACACCGCTTTTACCAAATAGAATGATCCAAAAAGATTGGTCTGCAATGTCCGCTCAAAATCTGCTGCACTAAGCGTGTCCATGGTTTGTATTACTCCTATACCAGCCGCATTAATAAGTATATCAATCACTGGTGTTTTTTCCAAAACCTTCGCTATGGCTGCATTCACAGATGCTTCATTGGCTATATCCATCTCAAAAACCCGATCGGCTTCAATACCCAATTCTGTTGCAAGTGTTTGTAACTTATCTGTATTTCTACCAGCCATGTATACCATAGCACCGCTTCCATTAATGAGCTTGGCTGCTTGCGCTCCTATTCCTCCCGTTGCGCCTACTATTAATACATTCTTTCCTTTTAATGATTCCATAAAATGATTTGATATTTAAAACAATCACAATTGCATTTTGTTGTATTCAATAATTATTATGAATGAATTAACCCTAATTTTTCCGCATCAACTTTTTCAAAACCATCCTGCACTTTGCACGGCAACCATTAAACAAAGACCTGTATTGCTGGTTGAAGAATGGCTTTTCTTTAGGCAATACTCTTTTCACCAACAGAAATTAGTACTTCATAGAGCCAGCATGCAGTGTTATAAAAATGAGTTGACCACCAACGGTTTTAAAGTTGATTATATTCACGCTTTTGATGAGCTATCCGATATCCGATTACTTATCCCCGCCCTCGCCCAAAAAGGCATTCAGAAAATATTTCTCGCCGAGCTGGCGTACAATTGGTTACAAAAAAGATTAGCCAATGCCGCCGCTGATGCTGGCATTTCACTGGATATATGCCCCAGCCCCAACTTTATCACCACCGCCCAAGCTTCAACCCATTTTTTTAATGGGAGAAAAACTTATTTTCAAACCGACTTCTACACCTACCAACGCAAACAACTTAAAATAATGGTGAACGAAAGCCTTCAACCCCTTGGTGGTAAGTGGACTTACGACGCCGACAATCGGGCTCGATTTCCCAAAGGTGAAAAACCTCCCCATTTTAACCTGCCCGCAGATAATGAATACCTGCGTGAAGCACGCGAATATGTGAAGAAATATTTCTCCCAAAATCCCGGTACCACCAATGCCCCTTTTGAAGATAAGTGCAGCGAAAATCATTTTTACCCCATCAGCTTTGAAGCAGCAGATGCTTGGCTAGATCAGTTTCTTCAAAACCGCTTTGCGCAGTTCGGTATTTACGAAGACGCAATGGTGGCCAGTGAACCCCTATTAAATCACAGCCTGCTCAGTCCCCTCATGAATATTGGTTTACTCAACCCCCAATATATCATCAACAAAGCACTGGCGCATGCTGCCGCTAACAATATTCCCCTCAATTCCTTGGAAGGTTTTGTGCGACAAATTATTGGCTGGAGAGAATTTATTAAAATAGTGTACGAGCGGGAAGGCAGCTTCCAACGTACCCGCAACTATTGGAATTTTAATAGAAAAATTCCCGCCTCATTCTGGACTGCAACTACGGGTATTACACCGGTTGACAATGCCATTGAAAAAGTATTGAAATCAGGTTACAACCACCATATAGAGCGCCTCATGATTCTCGGTAATTTCATGCTGCTCTGTGAATTTGATCCGAATGAAGTGTACCGCTGGTTTATGGAAATGTATATTGATTCGTACGACTGGGTAATGGTTCCTAATATTTATGGCATGACGCAATTTGCTGACGGTGGTCTGATGACTACCAAACCCTATATCAGCGGCAGCAACTATATTATGAAAATGAGCGACTATACCAAAGGCCCTTGGCAAGAAATATGGGATGGACTTTTCTGGCGCTTTATGCACGTTCATAGAAATTTTTTCCTAAAAAATCCGAGACTGGGTATGCTCGTAAAAACCTTCGATAAGATGAGTGATGAAAAGAAAAATAATCATCTCAAAATTGCCAATCAGTATTTAGCTAGTCTACACAAATAAATTCAATCACAATGATTCATTTTCCTACCGATATTAAAAGTATAGTGGAACGCGTTCACGCGGTTGACGCAAACGCTTATGCAAAAACCAGGAATTTTTTAAACGGTGCGGTCACCTATCTCTCACCCTATATTGCTCGGGGTGTAATTTCACTTCCCTTTATTCAGAAAATTATTGCAGAGAAATATACCAAATTCGCATCCGAAAAATTAATACAAGAACTGGCCTGGAGGGAATACTACCAAAGGGTTTGGCAACACAAGGGCAATGCTATATTTACCGATTTAAAGCAGGCACAACAACAGGTATTACACCACCAGCTACCTACTGCAATATTGAATGCAGCAACAGACATTGAAGGAATTGATGCAGCCATTCACCATTTGTACAACACAGGCTATATGCACAACCATGCACGAATGTATACGGCCATGCTGAGCTGCAATATTGGTCAAGCTCATTTTCTGCAACCCGCTAGATGGATGTACTATCATTTATTGGATGGCGACCTTGCCTCTAATATGCTCAGTTGGCAATGGGTGGCGGGTAGCTTTAGCAGTAAAAAATATTATGCAAACCAAGAGAATATAAATAAATACACTAACACAGCGCAAAGTGGCACTTATTTAGACCTCTCCTACGAAACCATTGCAACGCAAGCACCGCCCAGTTCACTATTAAATACTACGGCATTTACACTTAGCACACCACTGCCTTCAACAGTTTCACCACAAATAAAAAATCACTTACCTACCTTTATTTACAATGGCTATAATATAGATCCTGAATGGCATAAAGGAGAGGCGGGCAATAGAATTTTATTGTTAGAACCCAGTGTGTACCATTCCCATCCTGTGAGCCAGAAAGTGCTGGACTTTATGGTTCAACTCGCCACCCATAATATTCCTGAAATACAGGTAGTAGTGGCAGAATTTGAGGAACTCTTTCCCGTATCAAGTGCATATAAACCAGTATTTAAAGAACATCCTCTATTCAATCATTACCAAGGAATAAAAGAAGAACGGGATTGGCTATTTCCTCAAGTAAGTGAATATTGCCCCAGCTTTTTTAATTACTGGAAAAAATGTGAGTCGTATCGGTAAAAAATAGAGATTTGCGAATGCAGATCTCAAAAATTACCATCTACAAATATTCCATCCCCATGGTACCTTTTACCATTGCAACGGGAACCATGCAGTTTGCGCAGAATTTATTCATTCGCATAGAAACCAATGAAGGCATTACAGGCGTAGGAGAATGCTCTGCCTTCCCCATGATTGTAGGTGAAACTCAAGCCACCTGTTTTGAAATGGGCAAAGAATTTGCCGCATTGTGGATGGGAAAAGATCCGTTGGATATTACTGCTAGGCTGCACGAATTGGATTTATTTACTGCGGGCAATTTTACCGCTAAAAGTGCATTCGATCTTGCCCTATACGATATTGCTGCAAAGCATGCTGGCATGCCGCTCTATGCGTTTCTTGGTGGCTCCATAAAAAATATTGAGAGCGACTTAACCATTGGAATTGATACCCCTGAAAGCATGGCTGCTCAAGCGGTTGAATTTGTTGCCAAAGGCGTAAATATCATTAAAGTAAAACTGGGTAAAGACCCTTCTACCGATATCCTTCGCATTAAAAAAATCAGGGACGCTATTGGCTACCATACTACCATTCGCATTGATGCCAACCAAGGCTGGAGCTATGATGATGCATTGTTTACTTTAAAGGCATTAGCCCCTTATCAGATTGAATTCTGCGAACAACCCATGCGCACTTGGAATGATGAACAATTGCCCGCATTATGCGCCGCTTCTCCCATTGCATTGATGGCGGACGAAAGTGTTTATACGCACCATGATGCTGAAAGAATCATTCGCAACAATGCCTGCAAATTCATCAATATTAAATTTGCAAAAAGTGGTGGTATTGCAGAAGCATTGCGCATCAATGCTGTGGCCGAAGAAAATAAAATTGCTTGTATGATGGGTGGCATGCTGGAAAGCAGGATTGCCCTCTCTGCCAAAGTTCATTTTGCCATGGCTAAACAGAATATTAAATTTTACGATTTAGATACTTGCTTATTAGGTCATAAAATTGATCCTGTATTGGGTGGTGTTCAGTACAATGGCATGAAGCTTATACTCTCCGATGCGCCTGGCATTGGTGCTGATGTTAATGAAGATTTTCTCAGCACTTTACCCAAGTTCTGCATTGATTTTGAAGCATAAATTTGAATCCCCCTATCTTCGCCCCTCAAATGAAGCAAATGGAAGCAAAAAATGCAAGTGAGAGTTTTACCATTATGAATGAATTGGTGCTGCCTAATGATACCAATACTTTCGGAAACCTCATGGGTGGGCGACTTATGTACTGGATGGATATTGCCGCTGGTATTGCTGCGGGCAAACACTCCAATACGCCTTCGATGACTGCTTCTGTTGATAACCTAAGTTTTAAAAATCCTATACGACTGGGCAATGTGGTACATATAGAAGCCAAAGTGTGCAGGGCTTTCAACACTTCCATGGAAATTCACATCAAAGTATGGGGGGAGGATTTATTGCACCAATACAAATACGAGAGCAATGAAGCTTTCTTCACTTTTGTAGCACTTGATCCCAACGGGAAGCCCCGAACGGTTCCACAACTGATTCCTGAGAATGAAGACGAGCAACGTTTATTTGATGGTGCTTTAAGAAGAAGACAGATCCGATTAATTCTTGCTGGCAAAATGAAACCCGACGATGCCAATGAATTAAAAGCGCTTTTTTTTAAGGACTAAGTACTACGCTTAACATTATTTATTTATCCAGCAGATTTATAAAATGGTGCTTACTCTTGAGCATATAATTTTTGCTTTGCTCTATGGCTTCCATCACTTGATCTAGTATTTCATCTACTGACTGCGTATAATCAATCACCATTGGCTCTTTAAAACGCACCGATAATATAGATCCTTTCTTTTTAAATGCCAATCCCTTCTTATTAAATGCCCTCCAAAAACCATTTATAACCACAGGCACCACCGTTGGCTGATTGTTCTTTATAATATGCGCCGTTCCTTTTCTTCCTGGCGCAAATGGCTTTGTGGTGCCCTGCGGGAATGTGATTACCCAACTGCGATGCAGCGCTTGGTCAATCTTTTGCGTATCTGCCTCCTCCCGATTGCGACTCACATCCTGCCCCTCAGCCCGCCAAGTTCTTTTTACCGTAAGTGCCCCTCCTAGCTTAAAAAGGCGACTGATAAAACTACCATTCATGGTTTCTTCTGCGGCCACAAAAAACACATTGGTAAACGGATTGAGGAGATAATAGGGAATCCCCAATCGATTTATCTTTCTCCACTTTACAGCACAAAAAATATGAATAAACGTAATCACATCGGCAAAATAAGTCTGGTGATTGCTCACAAACAACACATTATTATTGGGAAGCTTACGCAAATGCTCTGTGCCCTCAATTTTTATCTTATTTACCCACGCAAGCCCAGGATAAGTAGCCATTCCTACAATACCGTACACCAGTGAGCGAATGGGGCGAATATGTTTAATTTTATTTATTAAACTCATATGGTAATATTAACAAGCGGTGCAAAATAAGCAATGTTAAGAAATTGTTACCCAATTATTTATAAATAGCAATTTTATGCTGGGGTTCTATTGCGCATCCGCAATACCTTTGCCTCAGAAAAATATTGTATGCCTTTAACAACTGTTATTTTTGATATTGATGGATTATTAATTGATAGCGAACCCTTGTGGAACCAAGCAGCCGCTGAAGTGTTTCAACAATATGGCATCAAATTAAGTGATGCTTTGTACCATACAACAACGGGACTTCGCACCAAAGAATTTGTAGCCTGGTGGTTTGGTTATTTTAATATTTCTATGGATCATGCCGCCAACGCGGAAGAAAAAATTGTTGCTTCCGTTCTGCAAAAAATTGAAGACAAAGCCAATATCATGCCCGGCCTCTCGCATATATTTGAGTTTTTTACCCATAAAAAAATGAAGATTGGATTGGCTACTTCCTCTCCGCCTGCATTGATTGACTTGGTGGTTAAGATGACTGGCATTGGTCCTTTTTTATCTGCCACCAGCTCCGCTGAGTTTTTACCTTTTGGAAAGCCACACCCACAAGTATATCTCGATTGTGCTGCCGCCATGCATAGTAAACCAATAGAATGTATTTGCTTTGAAGATTCTTTCAATGGGATGATTGCCGCCAAAGCTGCTCGCATGAAATGTGTGGTTATTCCCCATCATACCCAAAGCAAGGAAGAGCGCTGGGCGGCCGCCGATTTAAAATTGAGCTCACTGCAAAATTTCGGTCAGCTCCATTTTGATGGATTGAATGGTTAAGCTTTTTCTGCACCAATACTACAAAAAAGAAGCCCCTCAATTGCTTGAGAGGCTTCGTAATAAATACCAATTGTACTAATTTTTACTCTTTAAATTTGGATGCGGCGCTGGCACTGCATTGGGCCCTTCTTCCGTAGTGCCTTCTAAATCTACTGTTCCTGCATCACCATCCTGTGCATATACAAACAGCAGTCTGCTTTCTGCAATGCCTTGTTTCTCTACCAAATATTTTATTACCGCACTTACCCGCTCCCAACTTTGTTGTTGAGCCGCTTTGCTGGTAGCACCATAACCTATCACTTTAACATTACAGGTAGGATTCGCCCTCAGCTTAGTTGCAGCAGCCACTAATACCGCTTGTGCGTCTTTACTTAATCGGGTAGTGTTTTTAAACTGCACACTCGGTAACGCACCTATGGCACAGGTTTTAGCGTTTTTATCTACCATCTGCTTATTAGCCATCATGTCTTTAATTTCTTTGCAACATGCGGGCTCGGGACAATTACCAATACCATCATTGTTTACAGGGAAACATTTTTGTGGTGTAAGCAATTCTTTGTCTCTATAATCAGGCACTCCATCTCCATCGGTATCTTTTGACACACCATGTGTATCAACTGGTGCACCAGCAGGTGTATTAGGCTCCATATCAAATTGATCCGTTACGCCATCCTTATCATTATCTGGCAATATTTGTTTGGCCAGCTTCATATGCTTAGGCGAATTGAGTTCGCTGTAAACAAAATTGTTTGGATTGATCCAATACAATGGCTCCACCCTTTTAGAGCGGTTTCCAATATTAATATTGACTCTAATCGTTGTCATGCTAAAATAATCATTGTTATTATCCGCCTTCCAAGCATCTAAATAATCATATCCAGGTGCCGTAATAATAAATTTCTGCTCTAACCCAATATTGAGTTTCTCATTCACCCTGAATGCAATACCTGCACCAATATTTAAAGCGTGTAAAATTGACCATGACTTCCTTCCATTCACCGATGCTCCTAATGCAGTAGTAATTAACCCATCTTGTGTATTCATCTGTCCCGCACGCTGACCATAGAAAATACTGTATCCATCGGGTTGAGCGCCACCCGTGTTCTTAAATTGAACCTTAGTACCTACCAAGCTATATCCACCCAATACATAAATATTGGCTTTGGGATTTCCACGGTAGTGACTGGCTGTATTTAATGACGCAATTAAATCTACCCCTAACGCATAAGCCATATTTTTATAGGCAACTTGACCCACACTGGTACCATACGCACTGGGACTTCCTGAATTACTCATTGCACTCAATGATCCGCGAATTGAAAACACATGACCCAGTGCTTTACGCATAGATATATTGCCCCCAAACCCTATTTTCGGATTCACATCACCCAAAATAAAAGAAGGGCCTACACCAAAACCCAATTCCCACTGATTCCTTGGCTTTGCAGGATAAGGATACTGGTTATTCATAAACTCATTGTGCTGAGGCAGGTTTTTCACTGCAATTTTAGAAGTGTCTTTCCAATCCCAACCCCAATCTGTTTGTGCCAATGCTGCCATCTGTGCGAACACCATAAATGCAGCTAATAAAAAAAGTTTTTTGATTGCCATAATTGTTACTTGATTTTGTGATAGATATAAGCGATGTAAAAATAAGTTATCTGTAGTAAACAACAAATTGAACAGGGGAAGTACCGAATTTCATTGTTATGACTGCAAATATAGACCAAACGCTGCTTTTATAGGTTATTTTTAGTTTTATCAGGCATATATTGCAGTATAATTATAACATGGATTTAGCAAAAAAAATAATTTCAAGCGAACTGATTCAGTTTGAAACCCATTTTAGGGAAGCGGTAAAGAGTCGCGTGGCACTGCTGGATAGAATCATGCAATACATTGTTAAACGAAAAGGTAAGCAACTGCGCCCCATGTTTGTGCTGTTGAGTGCGCGGCTGGGAGGCGATATCAACGACCATACTTATCGAGCTGCTTCACTCGTTGAATTATTGCATACTGCCACCCTTGTTCACGATGATGTAGTGGATGAATCGATGGAAAGAAGGGGTTTTTTTTCCATCAACGCACTCTGGAAAAATAAAATAGCGGTATTGGTGGGCGACTATCTACTGTCAAAAGGTTTGCTTCTTTCACTCAACAACAAAGATCACGAAGTGCTGCGCATTCTTTCAGAAGCAGTAAAGCAAATGAGTGAGGGTGAACTTTTACAGATTGAAAAATCTCGCAACCTCAACCTCAGCGAATCGGTTTACTTTGATATTATTAATGGCAAAACCGCCTCCTTACTGGCCTCTGCCTGCGCAGCGGGTGCTGCTACCACTTTCTCCCATGAAGCCGATATTGAACGCATGCGTTTATTTGGTGAAAAAGTAGGTATGGCTTTTCAAATAAAAGACGATTTATTCGATTATAGCAGCCAAAATATTGGCAAACCCACGGGCAATGATATCAAAGAAAAAAAACTCACCCTGCCTTTGATTTATACCCTTAATAATTGCCCCCAACCCATCCGTAAAAAAATCATCTATATTGTAAAAAACCAGAATACTGATAAAGCTAAAGTCGCTTTTATTATTGAACAAGTAGAACTATTTGGTGGCATACAATACGCCACCGATAAAATGTTTGCCTACCGTGATGAGGCATTGTCATTACTGCACCAATTCAACCCTTCCATTGTAAGAGATGCATTGGAAGAATTGGTGAGATATACAACCGATAGAAAATATTGATGCAGAAAAGATGGACCATACTCCCCACCGATGAAGCTGAAGTAAACCTACTTCATCATTCACTCAACGTTAACAAGACTTTCTGTGGCATATTGATTCAAAGAGGCATCCATAGTTTTGAAAAAGCCAAAACATTTTTCCGCCCCTCTCTCAGTAACTTACACAGCCCTTGGCTGATGAAAGACATGGATAAAGCTGTGGATAGATTGTGCCTTGCTTTTGAAAATAAAGAACCCATTCTTATTTATGGTGATTATGATGTTGATGGCACTACGGCGGTTGCAAGCGTTTTTCAATTCCTAAAAAAAATTCATTCCCCAATTGACTTCTATATTCCACATCGCTACCGCGAAGGATATGGAATTTCAAAGGCAGGAATTGACTTTGCCCATCAACAAGGATTTACTTTAATTGTATCGCTAGATTGTGGTATTAAATCGGCTGAATTAATTGCATATGCTCTAACACTGGGCATTGATTTTATTGTTTGCGACCACCATTTACCCGACTCTATTTTACCTCCTGCCATTGCCATTTTAAATCCCAAACAAATCAATTGTAATTACCCTTACAAAGAACTCTGTGGCTGCGGTGTTGGATTCAAACTGATGATGGCTTTGGGTGAACGATTGGGCTTGCCAAACGCGAGTTATTTGGAATACCTAGACCTTAATGCGCTGGCCATTGCCGCAGATATTGTTCCCGTTACCGGAGAAAATAGAACCCTGGCTTTTTTCGGTATTGAAAAGGTGAATACCAACCCATCTGTTGGCATGAAAGCACTGATGCAATTGGCTGCTGTTAAAAATAGAATGACCTTAACCAGTCTCGTCTTTACCATTGCTCCCCGCATTAATGCGGCAGGTAGAATGGATGATGCCCGAAAAGCAGTGCAGTTATTCATTGCACAAAACGAGCAGGATGCCATAAAATTTGCGGAGATATTACACAGTGATAATACCGATAGGCGTGAAGCTGACAGCAGCATCACCCAAGAAGCGCTAAAAATATTAGAAGCCGACCCTAACAATGCGCTTAAAAAAACCACGGTTATTTACCAAGAACACTGGCATAAAGGCGTAGTAGGTATTGTAGCGAGTAGGCTTATTGAAACCTATTACCGGCCTACCATTGTACTTACTAAGAGTGGTGAATACGCAGCAGGTAGTGCCCGCAGTGTAGTAGGATTTAATTTATACGAAGCCATCTATGCTTGCAGAAAACACTTACTGGGTTATGGTGGTCATTTTGCGGCGGCCGGGATGACCCTCTCTACCGAAAATATAGCCGCTTTTGCGGCTGCTTTTGAAGCTGAAGTAAGCAGCACCATTCCACCCGAACTGCTATTTCCTGAGCTGGTAATTAATGCCACTATTGGCTTGCACGAAATCACCAAAAGCCTATACCAATTAATCTGTCAGATGGAACCATTTGGCCCCGATAATATGCGTCCTGTTTTTATTGCGCGCAAAGTTTACAACAATGGTTATTCTAAAATAGTAAAAGAACTACATATTCGTTTTGTAGTAATTCAAAACAATACCACCATCACGGGTATTGGGTTCAACCTGTCCGAAAAATTTCATTTATTAGAAAGCAACCAGCCTATTGATATTGTTTTCACCATCGACGAAAACGAGTGGCAGGGTGAAAAATCCTTGCAATTGAAAGTGGTTGACCTGCGTGCCTCCGAATAAAAAGGCCACCCTGCAAACAGGATGGCCAGGCATATCAAAAGTATCCAGATTTAAACGCTTGCTGCTTCTTTAGATTGCATCATCTCCACACTTCTATTGATGAAGTTGGTAAGCTCTGCACCCTTTAGTAAGCCTTGTGATAATAATGCTAGATCAGCCAAATTCCTTACCTGTTTGGTCTTCACCGCTTCATTGCCTTCTTTTAGCAAGGTCTGAAACACGGGGTGATTGCCATTCACTGTAAGGGTTACTTCATCTGGCATCTGTGCATAGAAGGCAGTCATTCCGCCGCCACCAGCTCCCATATCTTTCATCCTACGCATAAACTCGGGACGAGTAGCTACTACTGGTGCAGCATCTACACTGAGTCCTTTTATTTCTGTTGTAACATTCAACTCAGGAATCTGAAGGGTGAAAAGTTCTTTCAACTTTTCGGTTTCTTCTTTACCCAATACCGATTCATTGCCTTCTTGCTTATCAATCAGATTGTCAACAATATCCGCATCTACCCGTACAAATTGAGTGTTCTCCCATTTCATTTCCATGGTGTTCAGAAATGCAGCATCTACCATAGTCTCCATCTTCACTACAATATATCCCTTGGTTTTACAAGCTTGAATATAAGCGTCTTGCTGTACGGGATTGGTGGTATATAAAACCACTTGCTTGCCATCCTTATTTTTCTGTATAGCTTCTGTTGCAGTCTTGTATTCTTCTACCGTATAGAATTTAGCATCCACATCTTCCATCACCAAAAACTTATTGGCTTTTTCTAGGAATTTATCGTCGGTCATCATACCATACTTCACAAACAATCCAAGGCTCTCCCATTTCTGCTCAAACTCTGTTCGCTCATTCCTAAAAATTTCATCTAATTTATCCGCAACTTTCTTGGTGATATGCGCATTTATTTTTTTCACATTCGGATCGCCCTGTAAATAACTGCGACTCACATTCAATGGAATGTCGGGACTATCAATTACCCCATGCAACAACATTAAAAATTCTGGAACTATATCTTTTACTTCATCCGTAACAAATACTTGGTTGCAATACAATTGAATTTTATCTTTCTGTATTTCATAACTCTGCTTAATTTTAGGGAAGTACAATACCCCCGTTAAATTAAACGGATAATCTACATTCAGGTGAATCCAAAACAAAGGCGTTTCACCAAAAGGATACAATTCACGATAAAATTTTTCGTAATCTTCCTTGGTTAATTCACTGGGTTTTTTAATCCAGATAGGATTGGTATTGTTAATGGATTTTTCTTCCTCATCTTCCTTACGTGGCTCTGCTGCTATATCATTAAAGTAAATGGGAATGGGAAGGAATTTACAGAATTTTTCTAATATCCCTTTTAACTTACCCACTTCTAAAAAGTCAGCACTCTCTTCATGAACGTGTAAAATAATTTTGGTTCCCCTTTGCTTTTTTTCTACCTCATACAATTCAAATTCGGGACTACCATCGCAACTCCAATAAACCGTTGCTGCTTCTTCGTGGTAACTCTGTGTAAGCACTTCTACTTTAGCAGCTACCATAAAAGCACTGTAAAAGCCAAGCCCGAAATGGCCAATAATACTCGCGTCTTTGTATTTGGTAACAAACTCTTCTGCACCACTAAAAGCCACTTGATTGAGGTATTTATCTACTTCATCTTTGGTCATTCCCAACCCACGATCTTCAATAGTAATGGTTTTTTCTTTGGCATCAAGCGTTACATCAATTCTAAGTTCGCCTAGGTCGCCTTTTGCTTCCCCTATTGACAATAAGGTTTTTATTTTTTGGGTAGCATCTGTAGCATTACTCACCAATTCCCTTAAAAATATCTCATGATCGCTGTAAAGGAATTTTTTAATGATGGGGAAAATATTCTCCGTCTGTACCCGTATTTGTCCTTTTTGCATAAACTATTTTTTCTCATGCTGCTCAAAGAAAGTACCAAAATGGGGTTTGCTGACAGGATGGCAACGAAATGGACAGATCATGGTAAAGCGACTAAACAATTGACAGTAGCCGCTAATTCCCAACCAATTTTATCTGATCGAGATGAAATCCCGTCGTTCGCTTATTCGCAGCATTTGGTAAGTCGTTCCCCTCATACCGAAAGGCAATGGTTGCCAAGCCGCTAAAGGCGTTGAGGGGAATATTACCAGAGGGCGTCCACACGCTTGCAATGCCATTCACCGATCCCTTTGCCATAGTGGCTTTGAGTATCGTCCACTTTGCCTTCCAGGGCTGATTACCCCCATCATAATTGGTAGAAATCATTGCTTGTAAAACAGCACCATTATCGGCTATATCTTTGGTAATAAAACTCAGTTGTTCGTTGCTGGAATTATTTAGGTTGATAGCGGGTAATACCAGCCAAGATACCACAGTAGATTGGGCAGAAGCGGCCGCACTAATTTCTGCAAACTGGTTAGATTGAAGCTGTTGAATTTTAAAAAGTCTCCCCCCGGTTTCTGCCAAATTTTTCCACCCATTAATAACTAAATTGTTAGGGGCAGAACCCGATTCAAAATCTTCTAAAAAGAGCGTGCGAGGTCCCGAGCTACTGCACCTTAATCCATTCATATTTACATCACTGGTATCTCTAATAGCCAGTTGTTTCTGCGAACCAAATATGGTGTAAATACCTATGATATTTCCGTTTCCTCGAGGTGTTTTAAGGCTGGCAAATGAAGCAAATCCACTGGTGCGTAAATAAATGCTGCCTCCAGTGCAGAATCGGATGGTATGGCTTACTGTGGCTTTGTTTGCAATATCTGCAAATGTTTTAGCCGTATCACTGACCACAAATTCAACACTGTCTAATTGAATTAATCTACTCTGCACCGAATCATTCAATTGCTCAAATTTAATTTTCAATGGATTGGGGATTTTCTCCAGTGCCCCTTTCACCAACACTTTTGAAAATAGAGGGGTAGGTATGGGAATTAATTCAGGAAATAAAATATTCGATCTATCTACACTTCCACCCAATTGCAGCATACCACCATAAGCACCCATCCACAAGCCATTTAGCCGCAGAAAAATCCGCATGCCCAGTGGATAATCTGCTGAGAGTCCAAACCCATCCAATCGCACCGATATACCAGCAGTACTATCTTGCACTACAATGGTCTTGTAAAAATTATCGGTAGCGTCATTGGCAATTACAATCCCTGTAATAATATCATTGCCCAGCAAATGCTCGAAGTTGCCAGCTATATGCGAATTCCGCAATGCCCGAATAGATAAATTGGCCACCATATTGGTTCCGTTGTACAGCGGCGGCTCATCTAGGTTGCGAATACAGGCACAACAAAGGGCAACGCAGCATAACAGCGCCATATAACCCGAATTCATTTTGGTTGAATACATAACTTATTGTTTAAAACGGATGCTTAGGGAATAATTGGTAAGGGGACTATAATAATATTTTGCAGGAAATTTTTGGGTGCTTGCATTGGCCGCATCATACCTTAACTGCTCAAATCCACCGGTAATAATGGGCTGATTGAAGAGGTTGTTGATGCTTAAAAAAGATTGTAGGTAAAGTGCTGTCCCCGATTTTTTCTTGAGCAGTCTACATGAATACCCAGCAGACATATCGGCCACGAATAAGTTGGGCAATTGCTCTGGAAAAATAATGGATAAAGCTGATTCACCAGCAGGTAGGTTGCGCAATGCATCATAAGTTCTTCGGAGGGGGTTAAAAGAAATAAAGTGACTGCCCATATAGCTGCCCGTAAGGCTAATGAATAAATTACGTGGCGATCGGTAATGAATACCCATGGTAAAAGCTTTCTGTGGAGTGCCAGTAATTGGAAAACGATTGATATAGACAAGCCCCTCTTCGGTAACAAAATTTTCGTTATCAATCCTAACTTGGTAATTTGGTCTATTGCTGTATTGGTATTGGCCAAAAGCAAGTGCCGCTATTACGCTGATGGTGTGGGTGGCTTGGTATTCCCCACTAATCATAGTGCCTATATGCGTTTGCGCAATATTAGAGAGTGCATAATTTACTAAGTTGCGGTAGCCATCGTGGTAAAAACTCATCACGTCCATCCCATCTTTATATTGAGCTGCATACATATTTACCCTCAATTTTATAGCGGGTGAATTAAGGGTATACCCCAGTTCTATCATCCTGCTTTTTTCCATTGTAATTGCGGACTGTTTCGCATCATTAGTCCGGGGTGAAATAAACCAATCACTCATAAGTGGTGGCTTAGAAAAAATTCCTCCATATAAGAAAAAATAATTTCTGCCATTGCGTTTGTAAGTGATGCCTGCTTTAAAAGCATAATCTGAAAAAATATCGGCGGTTGACAATCCAAAAGAATTCAATGGAAAAACACCATTGCGCACCAATCCTTCACGCTGGTATATTACTTCCTTCAAAGCTGCTGCGGCAAAGAGATCCAGCTTATTCCATTTATAGACTGACTGGGAAAAAACACTGAATTGCTGTACATTAAATTGATAATCGTATCCAAAATAATCACCCTTTAACAAAATCCGATCGGGCCTATTCAGATCATTCTGCCTTGCCCTATTATTGGGCGTATTATCATCGGCAAACTGGTTCCAATCAATATAGTATTGAGCACCCAATAAATCATTCACCCGCTTTGTATAACGGCTCAACTGGTATTGGTATCCAATGCTTGCTGTATAATAAAATCGGTGGTTGATATTACCAGAAAAGCGACTAAAAAATACCAACCGTTTTTGTTGCTCTACACGGTCTTCTACTATATATCTAGCACGTTGGTCTACCGAACTATTTCGGTTCACTGCATACATCCGCTCCCAATCAATCTGTAACAAAGCAGAATTGTTTTGCAGGGTAGATTGCAAGGTATTCTTTAGCAAGGAATCTTGCTGAAACGAAGGCAGGTAACGATAATAATCGGCACGCGGATCAGCCGCATTAAACCAGTCCAGCCCCGTTGCATATTTTTCGCCTTTAGAAAAAGCAATGCTGGTGACTAAAAAAGAAGCGTCGTTTGGCTTACACTCATGCGATAAAATAACAAGGGGAAGATGAATAAATTGCAGGTTGGCATTGCGTGGCTTTTGCTGCTGCATACCCCAACTGGGATTGTATTGTTCACTGCCATACAATCGAATCATTTCCTTGGTAACAGCAGAAACCCTGGTTGAATATTGCCGATTGCCAATCAAGTTAAAAGAAAGTAAATGCGTATTTATTTTTTTATCAATCCCTACAAAATAAGCCATGCTTTTAAAAAAAGTTCCTGGAAATATAGGTTGACTACCCAAGCGTGTACTGGCACTCAGTGCAAATGCCCACCCCTTTTTACTAAAAGAAACCACTTTGGTAAATGCCAATCGGTACTGATAATTTCGATTAGAAAAGTTGAGGGATAGGGTAGTCTGCGGCCATAATCGCGAAGCTTTTAGTTGAATAAATTGAGCCGATCCCATTGAGCCGAATGCATATTCATTGTCGCGAAGTCCCACTGCTAACTGGCTATTATTGGTGATTTCATTCAGCCCACCCCAACTATTCCAATTGGCATTACCATCGGTGAGTTGGTTCATAGGAATTTCGTTCAGTGCCACCGTAAAAGCTGAGGAAGGCAGGCCCCTGGCTCTGAAGCGACGAATGCTGAAATAAAAACCAGATGCCGATGTGAATAGGTCTTTGCTGGACTGTAAGATAGAAGGCGTGAATGTATGATGGGAGTCGCTTTCTTCCGTAGGATGAGCTTCATCATTCAAATGCAGATCCAAGCTGCTTTTCCACAGTTCAAAATCAGCACTATCTGCAAATGCATTCTTCAGCTTCTGCTGAACAGCACGAGATTTGGGTTGGCAAGCACCACTAAAGCATAAAAAATAAAAGAGACAATAAATAACTCGCATAACGATGGATTGAACAACCATCGGGTAACAAACAAAACGAAAGTAAAAAAGAATAGTACTCAATCAATCAATATGCGTATAATACCTTAGGAAAAACCCGTTAAAAATCGGTGCAGCATTGCGGTTTCTACCTAATAAAATATAGGGACAAAAGTTATTTTAGCCCATGGGTAAATTATTATTTTTCATTGCTCTCTCACTGATTTCATTCAACCGCCAACCAACCAAACGGAGTAGCTTAGTAATTGCATTTTACAACTTGGAAAACTTGTATGACACCATTGATAATCCAATGGTGGGCGACGATGAATTCACGCCACAAAGTGCCAAACAGTACAACACAGATATTTACCGAGATAAATTATTTAAACTGGCCACAGTTATCAAAGACATTGGCATAGCAGATCACCCAACAGGAGCTGCTATTTTAGGGGTTGCTGAAATTGAAAACGATACGGTTTTATACCACCTTGTAAGGCATTTTTTATTGCGAGATCGGAAATTAAAAATAGTTCATTTCGATTCAAAAGATGCGAGGGGCATAGATGTAGGATTGCTTTACAATCCAGCCTTATTTATACCCCATCAAGCCATGCCATTGAAGGTTGATTTACCGGGAAGATCAAAAGAAGCCTATTATACCCGAGATATTTTATATGTGAAAGGGAATTTAATGGGAGAACCGGTTCATATATATGTAAACCATTGGCCCAGCAGAAGGGGCGGAGAAGTGCGGTCAGCTCCTGCAAGAGCAGCGGCGGCCATTGTATGCCGCAAGCATATTGATTCCATTCTTCAACAAGAGCCATTTGCCAAAATGATTGTGATGGGCGATTTAAACGATAATCCGGTGGACAGAAGTATTCGCAAACAGCTCAATACCAGTGGGAATTTGAGCCGTACCCAACCCAATCAGTTATTTAATCCTTGGGAGCAACATTATAATAAGGGTTATGGCACTTTAGCCAATAAGGATATATGGGGTTTGTTCGATCAAATTTTGCTTTCTTATGCATTTACTAACTCTACCCAAAAGGGATGGCAGTATCAGAAATCAGTGATTTATTCCAAGCCCTTTATGGTAGAAAATACGGGTAGGTATATGGGCTATCCCATGCGCACTTGGGATGGAGACAATTACCGTGGCGGATTCAGCGATCATTTCCCTACCTATATTGTGCTGAAACGCGAACAATAGTCTACAATAGTTTACGGTCATACATCAACTTTAATGCCTGCGCCCTTGTATTAACATGCAACTTTTCATAAATACGAATCACATGTTTTTTTGCAGTATTAACACTTATATTTAGCTGTACTCCAATTTCCCGATAAGAAAATGCTTTGGCTAAAAGTTGAACGATCTCCATCTCGCGTTCGGTCAAATCAAAATAATTTTGGAGCGTATCTCTCGTTCCTTTTTTTGCTTCCGTTTTTTGTTGCAGCAGTTGTAAAATTTTAAAAGCAATACCTGGCGAAACTGGGCCAATACCTGCATCATGTATTTGCATGAGTGATTCGGTGATAGACTCACTACTTTCATCTTTTAGTAAGTAACCATAAGAGCCTGCTTTGATGGCATGAAAAATTTTGTCCTCTTCATCGAAAATAGTCAGCACCACAAATTTTACGGAAGGGTACAATGAAGAACCTGTAGCAATTGTAGCTATTCCATCCATATTGGGCATTTCCAAATCCATCAATACGATATCAGGGTAAGCAGTTGTTTCAAGTTGCTTCATTTGATCCAAAAAATCTACTCCATCCACTGCCGTAAGCGTAAGTGAAAACTTATTAGAGCGCAATAACTTCTCCCGAATTAGTACTCGGTTGGCAGTTACATCATCTACCACGGCAATTCTTATCATAATACGAAATAATTAAATAGATTCAATTCTGTCAGTACTCCATTCAGGTACTTTTATATTCGATGAAAATTTGTGTGCCACCATTCACAAAAGATGACAATGTATAACTAAACCCAGCACTCTTTGCCCTAGCGCGCATATTTTCAAGTCCGTTACCATGTGGCCTCAGCTCATCTTCTTTAAAACCAATGCCATCGTCAATTATATGAATAGTAAAGCCCAATGTAGTTTTTATAAGTTCAAATTTAATTTCACTTGCACTTGAATGTTTGATTGCATTATTGGTGGCTTCTTGTAAAATACGGATTAAATGGACTGCTTGTTGGTATTCTAATTCATACACGGGAACGAGGGTACTATCTGATACCACAAAATGTATATGCTGAAAGCTATCCTGCATTCTAAAAATAAAATTTTGAAACCTTATCCAAGTCTCGATAGAAGTAATTTTACTTTGCTGCAAAGCCCATACTGTTTCTCTAAGTGAAAGTAAAATTTCATCGGCCGAAGACTTAATTATTTGAAATACATTATTGGCATCATGTATTGGAGTATCGGCTTGATTTAATTGACTCAACTGTTGTGTATGATAAGAAATAACATTTGCATGTGCTCCCAAATTGTCATGCAATTCCCTAGATATTCGTGCCCTTTCAACTTGTAATTCTTTTTCTCGCCTTAGTAGCTCTTCTTTTTCTTGAAGAACAAATTTTTGACGTCTGTTTACAAAAAACCCGATCAGCACTACCATCAAGCATATCAAAGAAATAAGAAACCACCAATGTTTATAGAAAGGAAACTTAACCCGAACTAAAAAAGTGGTTTCAGTTGCCGGTTCATTTAACTTTCGAATAAATATTTTGTGCTGACCACTGGTTAAATATATGTTGAAAAAATTCTGCCCACGAATTGGCACCCAATGGATGCCGTTGTTTACCCTATACTCATAAATGCCTGCGCTACTATTAAAGCCAAAATCAGAAAAATAAAATACAAAATTATTGATATTATCAGTTGTTACTAAATTATTAGAGCCGTTAAGCAAGTATGTATATAAAGAAGTTCCATTTCCCCTCACTTCCACAACTTTAACTTGATTAGGCAATGTTTCTTTTTGAATATCTTTAGGATTAAAAGCAGTAATACCATTTATTCCACCAAAATAAAGATTACCTAATTCGTCCGCACTAAATGCGCCTGAATTAAACTCATCATCTTGTAATCCATCAAATTTTGTGAAGGTATAAATTGAAAAATTATTACAATTTATTTGAGCAAGACCCTTATTTGTTGAACACCAAACAAAGCCTATATTATCTGCGTATAGCGTATAAATAAATTCATTCAAAAGCCCTGTTTGTTGGTTTATTGTTTTAACCAGTGTATGATTATTGTAGATAAAGACACCATTTCGAGTACCAATCCATAATAACCCGTTTTTGTCTCTTATTATAGATTTTACTTGTGTTTTTAAGGGCAAGCGAATGGTACTAAGCAACTCCCATTTATTCGAGTACATTTCAATATAGCCATTATTGCCGATGTATATGCGTTTATTTCTATCTATAAAAACACCTTCGTTGCTTTGTGAATTACGAAGTAGTTTGATTGTGTTAAATACGCCATTTTGATATCGTATTTGCAAAATATGCTGAAGATATACTACAATATAATCGCCATCTATTGTTCGTTCTATATTAGCGAAGCTAGAAAAATTATTACCCGTAAAAGTTAACGTATCCATGCCTGGAGGCGCAAGAAGTGGTATTGCTTTAACTATTCCTTGCTGATCGTTTATATAAAAAAAATTCTTCCCATTAGCAAATAGGATCCATTCACCATCACCAATTTTGTATATTCTGTTAACAACGTTTATTTTTTTAAACAAAAGAAGCTTTTGCCATTGATAGGTTGTGGCTTCATCAGGCAGTTTATTCTCGTTAAAAACAGCTACTGAATTAAAATATAAACCTGCGTATATTTTTTTTGTGACCCTATCATAAAAAACAGATCGAATAAAGTTATTTTGTGGATTGTTGCTTCTATATAAATTGAATTGATTGAACTGTAGTGATAGAGAGAAAACCCCAGATGAATTGGTGGCAACATAAATATGTCCCAATCGATCCTTATACAAGCCCATAATTTTTCCGGTATTAATCAAATTGCCACCATCAATATCATGTACAGGCTTGGTTAACCATGTATTCGTATTCACCACCAGTAAGTCAACGCCACTCCCAATTAATACATGCTGCTTATCAAGTGAAATAATTTTAGTAGCTCTAAGAATATCATTCGAAGGCTTTAGGTTATAAATTTTTCTTTGTGCATTTCCTTTTTCGTCTATTAATAACAATTCGTTTTTGTCGTTAACAGAAAAATAATACCCATTAGCATAAATAGGAGGACTGAGTAATTGAAGGCTATCTTTTATGGAAAGGCTCGATAATTTTTGCCAATAAAATGCGGTAGTTTGCTTGTTAAAAATCAAGCAGCTGTCTGAAAGATATTGTAATATTAGCCCTTCGTTATTGGCTAATATTAGGCGAAAACTCTCCTTAATGGTTCCCGGTTTTACTGCATATGGGAATTGATGAAACAGTCGTTTCTCTTTATCGTAACTTACCAGTTGCCCAATTTGGTGAATCCATATAGTACCATCTTGTTCTTTATAGAAACTTGCAGGCATATTAAGCAATAAGGAATCACTCAAAAACTTATTGATTGCCGCAATGGTATATCCATCGTAAATAGATACGCCTTGTTCAGTACTAACCCATAAGAGCCCATCGTTGCCTTCCAACACTTCAAATACAGTATTACTGGGCAACCCTTTTTCGGTATTGATTAATAGCGGCTGAACCCTTATGGATTGAGCCGATACTACCGTATTGAGGCAGATTAAACATAATAGTTGTAAGCATAGTTTTTCCATCAACGGAAAAATGGGTTATTTATCCAAATGGAGTATTTCCAATATATGAAACTAAGGTTAAAATTGTAAATCGAAAAGTTTAATCACATTTTATATAAAACATGAAAGCTATCACACCCATTTTATTCCTATTGGTATTTGGCATTACTAACCTTACCGCTCAAACCAAAAGGTTTCCTTTCAAATACCCGAGTGGAAAAGACAGTACAGGCAAAACCATATACAAGCAAGGGCTTACCGATGCTTCAGGAAAATTGGTGGTTTACCCTTTTTATGATTGGCTGAATTGGGATGGTGAATTAAACCTGGCCTTAGGTAGTATAAGCGACAAAACAGGGAAGAATTTTAATGGCTATATAGACTCTACCGGCTTCGTAGTTGTTCCATTTAAGTACAATAGTTTGGGTTGGTTTAACAAGAACAATATTGCTCAATTTTCTAATGAAGTGCCGAGTAAGGTATCTGGATTTGCTGCCAACTACAATTCACCACGAAAAGTATATGGTTTCATAGATATAAATGGGGCAGAGTTGTTTAACAATTTGGAGGAGCTACCTGGCTTGTATACCGGCCCGCAATTTTCCGACGATCGATTAGAGATCGGGAATACAATTATGCCATTTTCAAAAAGCTTTATTACTGATAAGGATTCGCTTAAACTAAAGCGATTTGAACTTGTGTACAGCTACGGCAATTACCAATACATTTATTACGATAAATATAAAAAGCCTGTTTTGATTGGCATCAACAATAGCTCGGCCGACTCACTCATGTTCATCCAAGCGTTTAATTTTTACAAAGGAATAGCAGCAGTTAGGTATCCGGGAGCGAATTGGAAAACAGCTGATCGATTTAAAGAGAAAAACGTACTCACTTTGATTGATAAATCCGGAAAAATTGTAAACCCAAAAAAATATAACAGGGTCTACAATTATTACCATGGTACAAGAACGGTTGTGATTTATGATTCTACAAGCAAAAGATTTTTTCATGGCTTGGTTGATAGCACGGGTAAAGAATTTGTTCCTACCATTTACCGTGATATTGAAAATTTCTATGAAAGCACCGCTGCGGTTGCGATAGAGGGAGCTAACTCAAAAAGTATATTATGGGGGATTGTAGATAATAAAACAGGTAAAGTGATACTACCCTGTAAATACCAGGCTGTTGGAGAATTGAGTGAAGGCTTGGCAGCCGTTATGGAAAATAATCGATGGGGTTTTGTAAACCTAAAAAGTGAAATGGTTATTCCTGCCAAATATGTAAAAGTTGGCTACAGGGGTTTACAATTCAAAGAAGGATTAGCCATAGTAACCACCGACACAGCAATAAATAAAAAGTACGGCGCAATCGATAAAACAGGCAAAACAATTATTCCATTTATTTACGACGATTTAAGTGATTTTTCTGAAGGCTTGGCGGCTGCGAATAAAGGGAAAACTATAAGTGTAGGAAAATATACTTGGGATTATACTGTTGTAGCCGATGGAAAAATCGGTTACATCAACAAAACAGGGAAAACAATCATTCCTTTTGACTACCAAGAGGGAAGAAACTTCAAAAAAGGATACGCCGATGTTACCAAAGACAGCTTAGCTTTTAGTATAGATGCAACTGAAAAAAACACCCTTTCTGCAACCCCAAGAATTTTATATGCCTATAATGCAGGGTTGGTAGAACAAAACAATAGAAACTATAAAGCTGCATTTAGCTATTTTACCGAAGCATCAGCAGGAGGTTATAGCGAGGCAGATTTTGCACTTGGTTATATGTATTATGCCGGAACAGATATAACAAAAAAAAATACGGCTGAAACGGTTAAGTTATGGACCAAAGCGGCTAATAAAAACAACCCCAATGCACTTTATTCACTTGCCACGCTTTATGCCAAAGGAGATGGGGTTGCACTAAATACGAATGAGGCGGTGGTGTTAATCAATAAAGCCGCGGCTTTAAATCATCTGGAAGCAATTTGTGATGTAGGGGTTTTGTATGAAAGTGGACAATGGGGTGTTTCTGTAAACCAAGCGGAAGCCGCAAAAGCCTATACAAGGGCTGCCAATTTAGGTCATACTCGAGGCATGTATTTATTGGGAGTGGCATACTACAATGGAATAGGTGTTACTAAAAATATGCAAGCTTGTAGAACTTGGCTGGAGAAAGCTTCAGCTAGGGGTTATCAACCAGCGAAAGATGCCATTACAAAATTTGGTGGCATGATGAAATAAACCAACAATGATGAAAAAATCTTTTAAACAAGTGGATGCATGGGGTCAACTGATATTTACAGGTATCGTTGTCGCTATCCTTCCATTTATGCTATCTATTTTCTTTTATGGTTATATAGCAATTGGTTTATGGCAGTTTATTAGTGGTGCCATTTATTTATTTGGAGGTACGCTGGTAGAAAGAAGGCTTAGAAAGCGGTACTGGATAACAGTATTTTTAACCCTACTTGCGCTCATTTCTTGCCTTTATATAAAAAATATGGGTGTCTTGTTCATGTATTTACTATGGTTTGCTCCAGCAATTTTAGCGATTTGGTATTTATTGATTACCGTTCGGGAAGCCCAAATCTTCGGATTTCTATCGAAAAAGCAGTAAAATCGGCATTCAATTGCTTGTATATTTGGCTAGAGCTACATAAATCCTTACTTTTGCAGCCCCAAATCTGTTTTGGCAGATTTTCTCGCTTGCGAGAATCCACTGGGAAAAAACCAATTTTTAACCACAAAAATTCAAGTAATGAACCACTACGAATTGATGGTGATTTTTACACCGGTTTTATCTGAAGAAGAGTTCAAATCTTCTCAGAAAAAATACCAAGATCTGATTGCCGAATTAGGCGGATCTACGGTGCATAGCAATCCTTGGGGATTGAAATCACTCGCTTACCCAATCCAGAAAAAAACCACAGGCATTTACTGGGTGCTGGAGTACACACTTCCTGCTGTTGGCATTGAAAAACTGAAAATTCAGTTATTACGCGATGAGCAAGTTATGCGTCACATGATTACCCGTCTCGATAAAAACGCCGTCGAGTACAACTACACCAAAAGAAATGGCGGATTTCCTAAAACTGAAAAAGTGGAGGCATAGTCATGGCAAAGAATGAAATTAAATACCTTACCGCTATTAAGCAGGAGAAGCCAAAAAAGAAATTTTGTCGCTTCAAAAAATACGGCATAAAATACGTAGATTATAAAGATATTGAGTTCTTAAAAAAATTCATCAATGAACAGGGTAAATTGTTGCCTCGCCGCCTCTCTGGTAATTCTCTGAAATACCAGCGTAAAGTTTCTGATGCAGTAAAGAAAGCACGTCAGATGTCGTTGCTTCCTTTTGTAACAGATTTATTGAAATAGAATCATTAGTTAACCATCCCTAATCACGTTGCAAGCGTGAGACAGTCAAATCAAAACACCCGATTGGGCGCTGGGACTAAAAAGTAAAATATGCAAGTTATATTAATTCAAGATGTTGACAATTTGGGCGGCAAGTCTGAATTGGTTACTGTAAAAAACGGATATGCCCGTAACTATCTTATTCCTCAAAAATTTGCTATTGAGGCAAGTCCCTCTAACTTAAAGCAACTAGAAGAAAAGCTGAAAGTAAAGGCCAAAAAAGAGGCTGCCATGTTAGCAGAAATAAACAAAGTTATTGGGGTATTAAAATCATCTCCAGTTAAAGTAGGTGCAAAAACTGGTACCAGCGGTAAGATTTTTGGTGCCGTTACTGCTTTACAAATCACTCGTGCCATTCGGGATCAAAAAGGCTACGAAATTGATCGCAAGCGTATCACCATCACTAATGAAGTGAAGGAATTGGGTACTTATGCAGCTACTATTGATTTTGGTAATGGCAATAACACTGAAATTGAGTTTGAAGTTGTAGAAGGATAGTTTTCTTCTAAAATAATATTAAGTCTGGATATAAAAGCGGTAGCGATTATTCCAGACTTTTTTTATGCCTCCCTGCACACAAAATGCTTACCCTATTGCTATATGCCTCACTCACTTCCTTATTGGCGGCAATTCTGTAACTGCACTATAAATTGAAGGTGGAGCTTCCATTGAAATTTAAATAAATATAGTTGCGGGATATATAGGGATTCAGTTTTAGTACAGCACTCAAAAATCCTTAAAAAAAGACTGTACATGGTAATCCATAAATTGTTTTGCAGCCATAAGAACTCCATCAATATATTTTTTTGATTCTACTTTAATGGTTTTAGTTGATGCGCTTTCAGTATTGTCTGGGTTAAAAATCCTATAGGTTCCATTGCTCATTCCAAGTACATCAGCATCGTTTTTAGCAAAACTTTGCAATTTTGTATCTTCAATAACATCATCAATCTCTAATGGCTTCCCTAATGAACCTGCATAAGCAGTGGTTGATCCCAGCCCCATTTTACCATGATAAAAAGATACTTCGCTACTGATACGTACTGTTTGATTTTGTCCTTTCAATTTTATCTTAGCATTACTAGTCATAATAATTGCCTCTTCATCTGCAAGGCGCAAGTTTGTTTTTACTTTGATATTTGCGCCAGCCCCTTTAAAAGCATTTTGATCTTCAACAAACATTACATACAAATTCACCTCACCAATAATAGCATCTCCAAGGCTTTTTGATAATTTTGGGAAAAGCATTTCGGCTCTATTTAAAAAACCACCATTTTTCGTTTTGCCATCTTTATCTACGTTTTTCACATACCATTCGTAGCCAGTAGGTGATGTAGTAATCATACCCGGAAATTGAGCAAGACTTGCTTTTCCACCCTGCATTTTAGTGTAAGCTTCATAAGTATCTGATTTTCCCGCCTCATCAACATTTATTATTTCTAAGCCTTTGGCTTTTATTTGGGAAATATAATCTTGATATAATTTATCTGTGATTTGTTGAACATCAGTTTCTGAAAGACCAGTTAACCCGATGGAAAGCTGCGCTTTTGCGTCACCCTTCATACCACCGCCAAACATTGAACCACCTTGTTTAAAATCCTCTTTTTCATTATAAACCTGGTAATTCACTGTGAAATTTGAAATGTAAATTCTTTTGGCATCTCTAGCTTTGTTCATGCCGTATTTTGTGTCTTTGGGTTTAAATTCACCAAGCTTTTGAGCATAGGATACTCCTGTTAAACATAAAAGAAAAGTAACTGATAATAATTTTGTTTTCATGATGTATGTAAAATTTAGGTAAATGTAAAAGTGTGAAAAAGTTTATACAATACTCCATTTGGATAGGTAAATTGCGTGAGTAGTTACAAGTGAAAAGTTATGAGTAAAGCGCAAAAAATTAGAAATGAAGCATTTGCCATAAGACGAGTTCAAAGGGAGAATTTTCATTTTTTTTGAAAAAAACGCTAAAATCAATAAAAACCCTATCTTTAACTGTCCAAATGCAGAAGTTCCAGTTCTCAGAACGTTTTCACGTAAATGGTTCAGGGTTTTTGGTTACTGATTTCGCTTTGGTTTTTTTGATCACTTAATTTCTTTAAAAATGAACATTTACGTTGGAAATCTAAACTGGAATATGTCCAGTGAAGACCTGCAAAACCTGTTTGCTCCCTATGGTGAAGTAAGCAGTGCAAAAATCGTTACCGACAAATTTAACAACGACCGTAGCAAAGGCTTTGGTTTCGTTGAAATGGCTGATGATGAAGCCGCTCGTGCTGCTATTGCTGCTTTACATGACAATGATGTTATGGATCGCAAAATAGTAGTAAATGAATCTACCCCTCGCCCAGAAGGTGACAGAGGTGGATACAAGAAGAAGCCCTACGGTGGTGGTGGCGGCGGCGGAAGTCGTGGCGGTAGTGGCGGTGGATACGGCGGTGGCGGTGGTGGAAATCGCAGCGGCGGCGGTGGATACGGTGGCGGTAATCGCGATCGTGGAAACAGCGGCGGTGGCGGTGGCTACAACAGATATTAATCTATTCAACCCGTTGATTGATAAGTCCCGCAACAAAATTGCGGGACTTTTTTATGTCTACTATCGAACAAATAAATTGTCAAGTACTTTGATTCACTACTTTTAAATGCTATGCTTCTATGGCTGCAATACCGGGCAATATTTTTCCTTCAAAATATTCAAGCATAGCTCCGCCACCTGTACTTACATAACTAACAGCATTGGCAAAACCAAACTGGTTTACTGCAGCCACACTATCTCCACCGCCCACAAGACTAAATGCACCGTCTGCAGTTGCTGCTGCCACAGCTACGGCAATAGCTTTGGTGCCATGTTGAAATTTCTCCATCTCAAATACACCCATTGGGCCATTCCATAAAATAGTTTTAGACCGCTTAATTACATTACTGAATTGTTCAGCCGCATTGGGTCCAATATCCAACCCCATCCAACCATCTGGTATAAGGTCTGAAGGTGCAGTAGAGGTATTGGCATCAGCCGCAAAATTATCGGCTATAATGCTATCACCAGGCAGGTGAATACAAACCCCTTTTTCTTCGGCTTTCTTTAAAATAGCCATGGCAGTTTCTAGTCGATCATCTTCACAAAGACTTTTTCCAATCTGTCCACCCATTGCTTTCATAAAAGTGTAAGCCATTCCTCCACCAATAATAATATCCGTAGCACGGGTTAGTAAATTCTCTATAATCAAAATTTTATCACTCACTTTTGCACCACCAATAATGGCCGTAAATGGCTTCTCTGCTTTATGCAAAACAATTTCAGCGGACTTTACTTCACTTTCCATTAATAGTCCAAACATTTTTTTATCCTTTGCAAAAAACTGCGCAATTACGGCTGTAGAAGCGTGGGCTCGGTGGGCAGTGCCAAAAGCATCGTTTATATATACATCTCCAAGCTTACTTAGTTTTTCTGCGAATGCAGGATCTCCTTTTTCTTCTTCTTTATAGAATCTCAAATTCTCGAGTAATAATACTTCCCCGCCTTTTAATGCAGCAGCTTTATTATTAGCTTCATCCCCAATACAGTCATTGGCAAATTGAATAAGCACTTGCCTATCCATTGCCTTACTGATAAGCGTTTGAAGGTGGGCAACGATATGAATAAGAGAGGATTTCTCTTCGGGTCCATCTTTGGGTCTGCCTAAGTGACTCATTAATACAACAGCTCCCCCATCTTTTAAAATTTTAGTAATGGTTGGTATTGCAGCTCTGATTCGGTTATCGTCGCCAACCGCAAAAGTTTGTTTATCAATAGGCACATTAAAATCTACCCGAATAAGGGCGCGCTCTCCTGAAAAATTATGTGTTGAAAAGTTACTCATAGTTGATTGTTTGTGTTTGTATTGGCAAGTTAACCAAAAGATCAACCTATTGTTATTTTATAGCATTAAAAAGCCGCTTCGTTTTAGGGAAGCGGCTTCTAGAATATTGCGAGATATTATTTACTGATTAAACCGGCAAAAAAATGGACGGTTCTAACCAATTGACTAACATAACTCATTTCATTGTCGTACCAGCTAACGGTCTTTACCAATTGGGTATCACCAACGGTCATTACTTTGGTCTGCGTAGCATCAAACAAAGAACCAAAATGGGTACCAATGATATCGGTGCTTACAATTTCATCTTCATTGTATCCGAAGCTTTCGTTGCTAGCTGCTTTCATAGCTGCATTAATTTCATCTACAGTAACTTTTTTACTGAGGATTGAAGTCAATTCAGTTAGAGAACCCGTAATAGTAGGTACGCGTTGGGCACTACCATCTAGTTTCCCTTTCAATTCAGGAAGCACCAATCCGATGGCTTTAGCTGCACCTGTGCTATTAGGAACAATATTAGCGGCAGCGGCTCTTGCCCTGCGTAAATCGCCTTTTGGATGCGGGGCATCTAGGGTATTTTGATCATTGGTATAAGCATGAATGGTGGTCATAATACCTGTTACAATACCATATTCGTCGTTCAATACTTTAGCCATTGGAGCCAAGCAGTTGGTGGTACAAGAAGCACAAGAAATAATGGTTTCAGTACCATCAAGAATGGCGTGGTTTACATTGAATACCACGGTTTTTAAATCGCCTGTTGCAGGAGCGGAAATAACCACGCGTTTTGCGCCAGCTTTAATATGCGCTTCAGCTTTTTCTTTATCGGTAAAGAACCCGGTAGATTCAATTACCACATCAACACCATGGGTACCCCAAGGAATTTGAGCAGGATCTTTTTGTGCGTATATTTTAACGGTATCACCGTTTACAACAATAGAGTCGTCGGTAGAAGTAACGGTGGCATCAAAGCGACCTTGAGCACTATCGTATTTTAACAAATGAGCCAGCACAGCGGGACTTGTTAAATCATTAATAGCAACTACTTCAATCCCTTGCATATTATAAATTTGGCGGAAAACCAGGCGACCGATTCTTCCGAAACCATTGATGGCTACTTTAACTGTACTCATTAAAAATGTATTTTAGTTTGAATAATTAGCTGATGAAGATGCAAAATTACAATTTATCAGCTCAAAAAAGCTACATTTTAAAGATTAAATGATTAAATAATCCCCATTTTTTGGTGTATTAGCAGCAATATGAAGTAATTGCATATAAAAGCATAAAAAAGTTTGGCAGAAAACCCGCTGACACCTATTTTTGCAACCCGAAAGAATAAGATGGCCGGTTCGTCTATCGGTTAGGACAGCCCCCTTTCACGGGGCAAAGACGGGTTCGATTCCCGTACCGGCTACAAACTGTTATTTTCTAAAATAATAATTGTTTTAGAAAAATAAAAAAACCGACCTAAAAGGTCGGTTTTTTTATTTTTGCATTTGATGCATTAAATGAGCCACCTCACTTACACATTGCAAAAGAAAAAGAAAATAGACAACGTTCTGCTAAAATATAGTTAGAAACATTCAAAGTAGCTGATAAAGGAAGTCTTTCAGAAGCAGATATAAAACAAGCACTAAAAGTGATTAAAGAAAATCAAGCATTATTAATTGAATCATTTAATAATGCTGCAACTGGTAGAGATAATCACAACAGCAACAACAATAAAGCCATTTTGGATATTTAACTATTATACGTACTTTCATAAAAATTACACGTATTATGACAACTAAACTCACTCTCACAATTGAGAAAGATGTTATTGAGCGGGCAAAGTCCTATGCTAAAGTTTCCGGCAGAAGCCTTTCTGAACTTATTGAACAGTACCTTGATACAATAACTCAAGAAAATAGCACTCAACCCATTTCTCCAAGGTTAAAAAAATTAATAGGAATAGTTGAACTACCGAAAGGCTTTGATGAAAAGAAGGAGATAAAAAATTATTTGGAGAAAAAATATTTATGAAAAAAATTTTTGTTGACACTAATATTTTGGTTGATCTGTTAGCCGATCGAAAGCCATTTAGCAAATATGCTGTTGAAATTTTCAATGCATCTGAGAACAAAAAGGTAAAACTTTTTACTTCATCTCATTCTATAGCAACAACCTATTATTTATTAAAAAAGTTTATAGATGATAACTCTCTTCGCAAAACTCTTTTAGGTTTAATTGAATATATAACAATAATTTCAGTTGACACAGAAGTACTTACAAAAGGCTTAAGATCAAAGCAAAAGGATTTTGAAGATTCTATACAGATTTATTGCGCAACAACTATTGATAAAATCGACTGTATAGTAACTCGAAATGTAAAAGATTTTAAAGGATGTGAAATACTTGTTTTAACACCAGATGAAATTTGTTCAAAACTCTAATTGGCCTGTCGATAATATTAAGCGGAGTAGAATAAATGCCCGCCCTGATAAGTTGGGGTATGTCTCGTACTGAAAAAAGTTTACACTTTTGATAAGCGCACACTGGGATGTGGTTCAGATTGCACCTACCCTCACAAAATACAAACGATTACTGCTAATCGCTCAGGATTGGTTCTATCTATAAAAACAGTTAAAGAACCCAAATTAGAAGCAGGATGTGTATTGTGTGAAGCACTTACCTCATTTCAAGGTGCTCCTTTTATACCTATTGAACTGCTTAGCAATTGGAATAACTAAAACCCTTCTAATTCAGTTTAGCTCCCACCCATTGCTAACAAAATGCATACAGTTCCTCCGTTTTCGTAGTTGGGTATATCCACTGAAACGCTGGGTCTTTTTTAAACCAAGTCATTTGACGCTTGGCATACTGACGGGTATGCACTTTCATTTGATGCACCGCTTCATCCAGCGAAATCTTTCCATCTATATAGTGGAATAACTCTTTATAGCCTACCGTTTGCAATGCCGTTTTACTACGAAATGCTATAGTAGATTTTACTTCTTCCAATAAACCCTGCTGCATCATTTGATCTACTCGCAAATTAATTTTATTCACCAACAATTCGGCTGGCATCTCCAATCCTATTTTTACTACTTCAAAATTGCGATCTTTCTTTTTTGCTGAACGATATTCCATTATAGAAACTCCTGTTGCTGTTAATACCTCCAATGCACGCATCAGCCGTTGCGGGTTTTGTTGCTCAGCAACGGCCCAAAATGCAGGGTCCTTGTGTTTCAGCTCTGCTTGCAACCATACCAATCCCTTTGCCTCATATTGTGCAATAATGCCAGCGCGTATTTCAGCAGGTATCATTGGCATTGGATCTATTCCTTCGCAAAATGCTTTTATGTACAACCCTGTTCCGCCCACCATCACCACACTATTATGGTTTTTAAATAACCTTTCGGTTTGCGCCATGGCATATTGTTCAAAAAAACCAGCATTTAATTCATCTGCCACAGAATGAGATGCAATAAAATGATGGGGTACTTCCATCAATTCATCGGTAGAAGGTCTTGCTACACCAATAGATAATTCTTGGTAACACTGCCTTGAATCGGCAGAGATAATTTCTGTGTTTAACTGCTTTGCAAGCGCAATAGCAAAGCTGGTTTTGCCAACGGCCGTGGGACCAGCTACAATATAAACCTTATTCAAAATCAATTGATTGTTGTGCATCATCATTTCCTTCTTCGGTATCTCTATCCTCATCTGCATCCGAAGCGACTCCGTCTCCCCCCTCTTCTCCAAAACCTTCTGTTGCTTCTGTGAGATCGTATTTCTCCTCAATATCTGCGAACTTATCGCCCAGCAAACTTTTAGTGCCATACTGCTGAGGGCCTATTCCTTCAACCCTTGAAACAGCAGGATAATCAAGCCTTGAATTGGCTTCTTTATTTACACTTATAAGGGCTACAAGAAAGGTCCAGTGTTTGGCAAAATCATACTCATATACAAACCGCTGATTGGTATCTTGTATTTCACTTCCAATGGTTGTATCCCCCATCAACAATGGTTCTACCCGATAGGGTTTGTTGTACTTTTCGCAGCTAATTTCCCTACCGCGAAGCCAATTGTCGTTGCTGCGATAAAAAGTAGCCTGGTGCTTGTTATCAAACTCAAACGATTTCAAAATTATCAAATGAAGATCTTGAAATGATTGGGTATGTTTTATTACCACATCACGGTAAACCGCATCATCTTCTTCTAAATAAATTCTAAATTTTAGTACCGCCATCAAACCAGCAATTTAAGATTGAGCTGCAAATTAGGGATTATTTAACGGGTTTTAGGTTCAACCCCTCCCCTTTTTCTAACATAAATTCATAGGCCGCTTCAAATTGATTGGGAATAATCCCATCCAGTATGGCTTCCCTGATGGCATCTTTTATAATTCCTACGTTTTTTCCCGGTGTTAAGCCAAATACTTCCATCACCAGTTCCCCAGAAATGGGCGGCTGCCAATTTCTAACCCGATCGGTTTCCTCTACCTGTATCATCCTTTCTTTCACCAATTCAAAATTCTGCAAATACCGTTTAACTTTCTGTTTATTTTTACTGGTAATATCGGCAGAACATAGGGTCATTAAATCTTCAATCTCATCTCCTGCATCAAACAATAAACGCCTTACTGCACTGTCCGTAATATTTTCTTTGGTGAGACTAATAGGCCGTAAGTGTAAGAGTACCAGCTTCTGCACATATTTCATGGGCTCGTGTAAGGGCAATTTTAAACGACCAAATATTTTAGGCACCATTCTAGCACCCACTACTTCATGCCCGTGAAAGGTCCACCCATGCCCTTCCTCAAACTTTTTGGTGGCTGGTTTGCCTATATCATGCAGCAATGCAGCCCATCTTAACCAGAGATGATGGGTATGCACTGCAATATTATCTAACACTTCAAGGGTATGATAAAAATTGTCTTTATGTCCCTTACCATCTATATAAACCGCTCCATGTAAGTCCAGCATCTGCGGCAATATCACTTTTAATAATCCCGATTTCCATAATAAATCCCAACCTATAGAAGGTTTTTCAGAAAGCATTATTTTATTCAGTTCATCGGTAATTCTTTCCTGCGAAACAATTTTCATCCGATGAATATTTTCTCCAATGGCTTTGAAGGTATTGGCTTCAATAGAAAACCCAAGCTGGGTAGCAAATCGAATGGCCCTGAGCATTCTAAGCGGATCGTCGCTAAATGTTTGAATGGGTTCTAAAGGTGTTTTTATTAGTCCCGATGCAATAGCTTCTATTCCGTTAAATGGGTCTGACAAAGCACCAAAATCATGCGAATTAAGGCTGATGGCCAATGCATTCATGGTAAAGTCGCGCCTATTTTGATCGTCTTCAATGGTACCCTCTTCTACTGCTGGCTTTCTACTATCCTGTTGATAGCTCTCTTTTCGGGCGCCTACAAACTCAATTTCAAAGTCGTTGAACTTAATTTGTGCCGTCCCAAAATTCTTAAAAAAAGCCACCATTGGTTTTGGATTCAGTGAGGCGGCATAGGCATTGGCCAATTCAATCCCATCACCGAGACAAACAATATCTGCGTCTTTTACTGGTCGCCCAATTATTTTATCGCGAACAAAACCGCCAATCAAATAACAAGGCATATTCAAACGAGCCGCAACTGCGCCAATCTGCTCAAAAATAACTTGTTCTTGTTTTGTAAAAGAGATATTCATTGCCGCAAAGATAATTCTTACAAGCATTATGAACTACGCCAAACAACCAATACAAGTAAGAACTTAAAATGAGGGAGGTAAAGTGGACTCCAACTGGGCGTTATCAATTTTTTCTGCACAGTCAAAATGATTGAGTGGGCAGTGTTTTTTCCCATGCGTGCCGCAAGGTCTACAAGCCAATGGCTTATTTATTTCAATAATATTGCTCAAACTTGAGAGTGGCCCATAACCAAAAGCTGGAATGGTAGAACAATACACTGCGGTTACTGGTGCATCGGTGGCCGAGCAAAAATGCATGGGGGCAGAATCATTCACATAATTCATTAGCGCATTTTTCATGAGAGAAGCGGACTGAAGAAAGCTGAATTTACCTGCAAGATTTATACAGTTTGGCTTAGAAGCCGCCACTATTATTCGTTCACACAAAGCATGATCAAGCGGAGCGCCCAGTAAATAAATTATTAATTCTTTAGGGAGGGACTGAATAAATTCAACCCATTTCTGTTCGGGAAATTGCTTGGTGTACCAAACAGAAGAAGGAGCAATACAGATATAGGCATGCTGTTTCCATTTCAGAACCACCGAATCGTCTGCTGGCGAAGGGTAAAGTTTGGGCTTGTGCAATGAAAATTCTCCCAATACTTGAATCAGTTGATGATTTCTATCAATTTCATGCAAGCCTTTACCCGCAAGCATTTGATGAGGTATCGCCCGATTAAAAAAGAGGCGAAAAGGATTTTTATCAAAACCAATGCGCAAGGCAGCTCCAGAAAAAGCAGTCAAGAATCCAGTAGCAGCATAGCGTTGAATATTTACAACCACATCATAATCTTTTTTTCTTATTTTAAATAATAAGCCAAAAAGATTGCGGTATTTAGATTTTTTTTTATCCCAAATAAGGGTGTTGTGCAAAAAGGGGTGGTCGTTAAAAAGCGACTCATTGCCTTTTCTAACCAAGATATCAATAGCAAGTGTTGGAAAACTATGGTGAAGAGATTCCAATAATGAAGTGGCTAAAACCACATCTCCTATAAAAGCAGTTTGAATAATCAATATGCGCTGCATGGTGCAAAATTAGGTTTCTATGCGTATTTGAAGTGAATTCAATAAAATCAACCGCTAAAATAAATATTTGCAGGGGCTGGCTTATCTCGAAACTGTATTTTTGCAAAAAATGTAACTATGTTAAAAGAAACCATTCTAAAGGCCTGGAATGATCGGGCATTATTGAAAGAACCAGTATATAGTGATGCAGTGAAAGAAGTCATAGAAGCGGTGGACAAAGGGCATCTCAGGGTAGCTTCTCCCACAGAGCATGGTTGGGTTGTAAATGAGTGGGTTAAACAGGCCATACTGATGTATTTTGGCATTCAACAAATGCAAACTTGGGATAGCCCTCCTTTTGAGTTTTACGATAAAATGTTGTTGAAAAAGAATTATAAAGAGTTGGGTGTTAGGGCTGTACCGCCCGCCACAGCAAGATATGGAGCTTATATTGCCAAGAATGTTGTGTTAATGCCCAGCTATGTAAATATTGGTGCTTATATAGATGAGGGTGCCATGGTAGATACTTGGGCTACAGTTGGAAGCTGCGCTCAGATTGGCAAAAATGTTCACCTGAGTGGTGGCGTAGGTATTGGAGGTGTTTTAGAGCCGCTACAGGCGAGCCCGGTTATTATAGAAGATGGATGTTTTATTGGCAGCAGATGTATTGTAGTAGAAGGGGTTATTGTAGAGAAAGAAGCGGTTTTAGGAGCTAATGTGGTACTTACACAATCTACCAAAATAATTGACGTGAGCGGGTCTACTCCCATTGAAATGAAAGGGAGGGTTCCCGCAAGAAGTGTAGTAATACCAGGCAGTTATACCAAACAATTTAATGCGGGTGAATACCAAGTAAGTTGCGCATTAATTATAGGACAGCGAAAAGCAAGCACCGATTTAAAAACCAGTCTAAATGATGCATTGAGAGACTTTAATATAAGTGTATAATGAAGCCCCAGGGCAAGCAAGCAATACTCTTTTCAGGCTTCTTAATTAGTATAATGGCGGCGGTACTTTTTTCTACCAAAGCCATATTTGTAAAATTGGCTTTTAAAAATACGGGGGTAGATGCTGTAACCTTACTTGCATTGAGAATGCTTTTTTCTTTGCCTTTTTATTTGATTGCTTTATGGATAGTAGTAAGAAAGGAAGATAAAAAAGTGTTGACTGCAAAACAGTATGGATGGATTGTTGCGCTAGGCATATTGGGATATTACTTGAGTAGTGTTCTTGATTTTATTGGACTACAATATGTTTCGGCAGGATTGGAGCGCTTAATATTATTTTTGTATCCTACTTTTTCTGTGCTATTGAATACCTTTCTTTTCAAGGCCAAGCTTACCCGTACACAATTGATTGCACTTGCATTAACCTATACTGGTATTGGAATTGCTTATTTGGGTGAATTAAAGCAGGTAGCAATTCACAATAGCCAATTTTATTTTGGGTCGCTGATGATTTTTTTCTGTGCCATTAGCTATTCAGTTTATTTGGTAGGTACTGGCAGAATGGTAAAGCATGCAGGAGCTACTCGCTACACTGCTTATGCAATGCTGAGTTCTACGGCAGGAGTATTTGTGCATTTTTTGTTAACAAGGGAAGTTCAACAGACTTCAATTTCAAATACACTGGTTGGTTACAGTATTGCCTTGGCAATTATAGCTACTGTAATTCCTTCCTTTATGATGAGTATTGGCATGAAGAAAATAGGCAGCAATAATGTTTCTATTATTACCAGTATTGGACCAGTATCCACCATTTTACAAGCCCATTATTTTTTAGGTGAAAAAATATTATTCGTACAAGTACTGGGAACAATATTGGTGATTACGGGTGTTATTTTAATAGGCTGGCAATCAAGTAACAAAGCTAAAAACATGTAGCAGCTATATCAAAAAAAGCACTAAGCAAATCAAATGATTAACTCATAAGGTTTTAATAAACTAAAAAACTGGTTAAGCATAAGAGGTATCCAATTCACTTAGTTTTTCAAATTGATCAATGGTTAAAGGCTTGGTAATAAAATGGGTGACGTTACTAAATTTCTTTGACTTTTCATAGTCGCTATGATCAATAGACGAAGTGAGAATAACAACAGGCCAAGGTTGGCCCATTTTTTCGTATTCGTGTAAAAAATCCCAGCCAGACCTGCCAGCAAAATTCAGGTCGAGAAATATCTTTCTTTTAAGGGTAGGGTTTTCTTTCATGTAAATTAATGCATCATCAATATCATCAAAAACACTAACGGGTAAGCTTGGGAGTACATTTTTTATAATGAGTTCATTTAATTTATTAACCAAATGATCATCATCTACCAAACAGATTTCTTCAATTTGTTGGTTGAGCAAGAATTTGTTGAGCGAGATACTATTGGTGGAAGCAAAATTTATTTGATCGTTTAATTTATAAATTGCGTCATTCATAAGATTTGCAGATAATTCAATATCGGCAAAAATTTGTCCATACGTTAATAAATTATGATCTTGAAACTTTGCAGTTTGTAAGAGTTGTAAAATTTTAGAGAATTCATGACGCAATTCGTGCGAAGTAATAAAAGATATTTTTTTCAGATGAGTCATCTGCTCTTGCACTTCTTTTTCAGAAATCTTTTTAAGTGTAATATCTTTTTGTATAGTGATGTAACCAGTAATGGCACCATCCTTGTCAAATAGCGTATCAATCATTATATCAAGCCAAAGCTTTGATCCACTTTTAGTGTAATACAAAATTTCAGCCCTGATTCCCCTACCCTGTTTAATTACTCTTCCAATTCTATCGAGCGTTTCTTTACTGGTTTCAACACCTTTTAAGATACTTCCTGGTTGTTTTCCGCTCACTTCTTTTAGGGTATATCCTGTGAGCTTAACAAAAGCGTCATTCACCCAATTTATTTGATTGTTGGCATTACACAATATAATAATACTACTAATTTTTTGGGCTACTTTAGTAAATTTCCCAAATTCTATTTTAGTAGTCTCCATCAGATCTTGCTGTCTTTTAATTTGCAACTGGGCTTCTTTAATAGGCGTAATATCAATGGAAGTTCCGGTATAGCCCAAACATTCACCCATACCATTAAACATAGGATTTCCCTTTGTATTCATCCACCTATAATTTCCATCGGCTTTTAAAAAGCGGTACACAATTGAATAGGGGGAATGCTGAATAAACGCGTCTTTTCTTTCAGCTAAAATTCGTTCTAAATCTTCGGGATGTATGGCTTGAAGCCAACCATTTCCTACTTCATCTTCTTGAGCAGAACCTCTAAAGTCAGTCCATGCTTTATTTACAAAACTAATTTGATGGTACTGATCACTTACCCACATTAAATCAGGCATATAATTGGCAATATCTCTAAACCATTCTTGGTTATTACCAAAGTTATTTTGCGAGTTATCATACCCAAAATTTAGTGGTTCAAGCTTTCTACTTACCACAGATAATAAAGCTTCTTTTCCAACCATAATTACGCCATAAGGAAGCCCTTTTTTATCGAAAACAATACTGAGGTCGTATTCAACCATAGAATGATTAAATTCCATACCTGGGGTTTTAAAGCGAAGCGAAATTGAATGAGCTGGCTTCCGATTACTTGCTTCACTCACAGCATTTTTAAACAACCCTACTTCATTTGCTGCAAATAAAGCATCAATATTAACTCCAAGTATAGATTCGCCTACAACCTGATAGTACCGTTTAAAGGATTCATTACAAAAACCAATATTTCCAGCAAGATCTGTAGTTACAATATAATGATTGTTACTATTGAGGAGGTGAGAAATATTTTTATCTAAGCTGTACGGGTATCTCATACACAATTATTAAATAGTAATCAACAGCTTTTAGTGAGCATTTTTTTGTGAGAATAACGGTCAATCAAATCAGGCAGCAATGCAAAATCTCTCGATTTATCTAGAAAATAATCAGCCCCAATTCGCATACATTCATCCCGGTAGGTTGCATAGGGTGTATTAGTAAGTATAATGATTAAAATGGAGTTTCCATAAATCTCCCTTACTTTTCTTAGCATTTCTAAGCCACTCATCCCTGGAAGGCTGATATCAAGAATAAGCAAATCTTTTGCGTTTTGAGCTAATGATTTAAGACCTTCTTCAGCATTTGTTGCAAAACAAATGGTATTTACCGATACGGTATTATACAATATTTCCGAAAGTTGCTCAATCACTGCGCTTGCCCCATCTACAATTAATATATTCATTGATCTGAACACCATTTTAATAAATCTTTTATAAAGGTAGGCTATATAAAAAGAAAGCTTTGTAGACCGTGCTACAAAGCTTTTGTAGTTGAGACACTACATTTGGATTTATAAGATAATGGATCTAAAACAGTATTGATTGTTTAAATTTATAGCACAAAAATACATTGTCGCTTTCTAGTAGCTTGTAGTAAGAATCGTTGGAATTCTAAAATAAATTAATCAAAATTTGTAGGGGAAAAACTACAATTCAGCTATTTTATGCTCAATGGCATATTTAATTAAGTCAGCATTACTTTTCAGATTCATTTTCTCCATTATTCTAGATCTGTATGTACTAATGGTGTTCACGTTGAGGCATAGTATCTCACTAATTTCAGAGATTGACTTACCCGTATAAATCATTTTAAGCACTTCAAATTCTCTATCAGAGAGGGATTCATGCGGTAATTTGGTATGATCAGCATCAAGTGAACCCGCTAACACTTCCGCCACTTTATTGGTAATATATTTTCTGCCACTTAATATTTGTTGAACAGCCGTTACCAATTCATAAGGAGCACTTTCTTTGGTAATATATCCTGACGCTCCTGCTTTGATTGCCCTTACTGCATAAAGTTCTGGCGAGTGCATGCTTAGCATTAATACTGGTATATGTGGCATGGTAGTTTTAATCTGCCTAAGTATTTCAATGCCTGAGTAGCCAGGCATGCTTATATCAGAAATAATAATATCCCAATGCTCCTTAACCGCCTTTTTAAATAAATCGGCCGAATCTGCTACATCATGAATATCCGCAAATGGGAGGGATTCTAGGAGAATTTTCTTGAGCCCCTCTCTAATTAATGAGTGATCGTCGGCAATAAGAATTCGCATATTGTAATTAGACTTTCCCTTCACGATAAAATTTTATGCAATAAAGATAGGGAATATGCGGATTTATATACACTTTAAATGAATTAAATAGCAGATTTCTAGGATAGGTATTTTACAGTTTTTAATTCCTCAAAAAAAGTCTTGATAAATTCAAAAGACAAGGGCTTGGTAATATAATCAATCACCGATTTATAACTCCTTGCTTTTTCCCGATCCCTATTATCTATAGAAGAAGAGAGCACAATCACATTTGAAGCCTCTGAAAATCCTATATATTCATCTAAAAATTCCCACCCACCCCTGCCTGGAAAATTAATATCTAGAAATATAAGCAGTTCATGTGTTGATGGGGTGGCTTTTAAATCTGAAATAGCTTCATCAACATTTAGATAAACATCTATTGGCATTTCAGGAAGTAATGCGTGCAATATTTTCTTGTTAAGCACATTCGTTAACGCATCATCATCTATAAAAACCACTTTCTTAAAACTTGCAGTTGCCCTATCAGCATCAAAAAAGTCATCATTTTGGTTGAATGACAATTTATGGTTTAGTCTAAAAATGGCAGAGTTTATTAATTGAATTGATTTTTTGGCTTCTTTAATTAAATCAACCCTTTCTACATCTGTAATAAACCGATTGTCCATTAGGTTCACAATAGATTGTATTTTGGCATATTCGTGCCGCATTTCATGCGAGGTAATAAAAGAAAGCTCTTGTAATTTATTTTTGTATAGCTCTCTCTGCTGTTCGCTTTTTTTTCTTTCCGTAATATTTTGAGAAATTCCAAGTAAATAAACCACCTCATTTTCTTGCATTTCAAACACGGATAATCGGGTTTGAAAGTATTGATATTGCTGGTTAGCAGCCTTACACCTGTATTCAATTTCAATAGAATCTTTCTCGGTTAATTTATGAACTAATATAAGGGCTTTTTCCACAGACTTCCAATCCTCTGGATGTATTAATGACTGAAGCGTGATACAATCAATTTGATTGCCAGGCAATTCAAAAAACCCTAAAAAATGATCTAACACTGCATTTCGAATAATAAATTTTCGCTCTCGGATATCAAAAATAAAAACCAAGTCAGGCAACTTATTATAGATGGCTTCTAATAAAGACGTTTTATTCAACTTGGAACTCAAAACTTCGTTTTCTTCAGATAAACTTAACATACAATAATTTAAAAATGAATGAACCGAAACCGCTTCTAGGTATTATAACAATTGTAAAAAAAAGAAACCAACCAAAACAAAATATACCCGTAAATAACCATTTTAAGCAAGATGAATTTCATATTTCGCAACGAAAACACCTTGATTAAAAAATAACAACATTGACCAATAAATAACAATAAATAACTTAGAAAAATTGACTTTGCATGTATTTCATTCCATCTCATGGTAACTATTTTACCATCTAAATATAAAGAATATGCCAAGCTAAAAACTACTGATAATCAACATACTAAATACTAAATACGGTGTATTAAGAAACTATTCTGGGAAAAAATTCCAATTTTGGGACTAATAACCATTTTAGAAAAAAAATTACTATATTGAACTTGTATTTGTGAATCCAAGCATACATAATTAAACGCATTCTTATCCAATGAAGCCCAATAAACCCCTTAAGATTTTTATATTAGAAGACGATCTCTGGTACGGAACAATGCTGGAACATTATTTGTCATTAAATCCTGACTACCAAGTAACCCGGTTTGAAACTCAAAAAGAATTTTTTAAAGCCTTAATAGAAAACCCTGATGTAGTAACATTAGATTATTCCCTTTCAGAAGGTATAGAGAATGGAAGTAAGGTTTTAAAAAGAATAAAAGAGATGAATCCAGAAATAGATGTAATTATTATATCTGGACAAGAAGAGATCACTACTGCTGTTGAGCTATTGAAATCGGGTGCTTTTGACTATATTGTAAAAGACGACGACACAAAAGACAGATTGTGGAATGTACTCATTCATTTACAAGAAATTAAAGATTTAAAGAAAGAAGTTGAAACACTTAAAAATGAATTGAAAAAAACCTATGATTTTTCAAAAGTAATTATTGGGCAGAGCACCCAAATTAAACAGGTATTCAACCTAATTGAAAAAGCTGCAAAAACAAATATTACCGTTTCTATTTCTGGTGAAACAGGAACTGGAAAAGAAATGGTTGCCAAAGCCATCCATTATAATTCTCCGCGTCAGAAATTTCCTTTCGTAGCCATCAATGTAGCGGCTATTCCAAGCGAGCTTTTAGAAAGTGAATTATTTGGCCACGAAAAAGGGGCATTTACAGGGGCAGTAGGGAGACGGATTGGAAAATTTGAAGAAGCGCATAGGGGCAGTTTATTTTTAGATGAAATTGGCGAAATGCACACACACTTGCAAGCCAAACTACTTAGGGTTTTGCAAGAAAGAGAAATTACTCGAATTGGAGGTAATGCGGTTACCCCCATAGACGTAAGAATTATTGTTGCAACCCATAAAAATCTCTTAAAAGAAGTGCACAACAAATCTTTCAGAGAAGATTTATATTATAGATTGTTAGGCCTGCCTATTGATCTGCCACCTTTGAGGGAACGAGAAAACGATTACTTAATTTTGGCAAAATACTTTATTCAAAACTTTTGTAACGACAATCGGCTTCCAATAAAAACATTAACCAGCGAAGCATTACAAAAATTAAAAAACTATCATTTTCCTGGAAATATTCGAGAGCTGAGATCAATCATAGAATTGGCCATTGTAATGGCAGATGGGGATACCATTACTGAAAAAGATATCAATATAGATCACCCGGGAAGTATTGGAAATTTGCTTAACAAAGAAACCTCACTGAGAGAGTATGAAACACAAATAATACAGCATTTTTTAAACAAATACAATCAAGATGTAACAATGGTATCGAAAAAATTAGACATTGGAAAATCTACTATCTACCGAATGATGCAAAATGGAGAAGTAAACAAATAATTATTCATGATGAGTCAACCGGATGCCGAAAAAATAAAATTACTCGAAATAGAACTCGAGATGGAAAAAGCTGCTCGCTACTCCCTAGAACGAAATCTACATAAAAAAACCGCACTGATAAAATCGCTCCAAAAAGAGGTTGAAACTATAAAAAAAACTATCCCTCAACTTACTGGAGCTTCTATGATTAATAAAATATTAGCTCATCTGCAAATAGGTATTTTAGTAGAAAACGAAACGGGACTGGCAGTATCCGTAAATGCTACTTTTTGCAACTACTTAAACATACAGAAAAAAGTTGAGCATTTATTGGGAACTGACTTATTAACTGATAACTTATACGACCCATCTATTTTTATAAATTACCACTATTTCTGGCAAAGAACCATTGAAATTTTAAATGCCAGAGAGCCAGTAAGAAACGATTGGGTTGAATTAAAAGATGGAACTATACTGGAAAGAGATTATATTCCTATTACACAAGGAGATATTTACCAAGGGCATATTTGGTATTATCATAATTCTACAGAAAAAAGTAGTTGGGAACAAAAAAACATTTCGCAGAAAAAAATTTATGAAGAGGTTCTTAGTAAAATGCCTGCTGATATTATTGTATTCAATCCTGAATATTCAGATTTATTTTTAAACCCAATTGCTATTAAAGACCATGAATTGCGACAGTGGATTATTGAATGGATGATTGGTAAGAATCAATCACAAAAACGCTTCATAGATGGTCTTGAAAAAGTTACCAGCTATCACCAACTATTCAACAAAACCATTCATACCAAAGAAGGTGGATACGTAGAAGAAAAACGGGTAAATACTGAGGGGGAAACCAGTTATTTTTTACGTCACTTGTATCCAATTCTTGATAACAACAATGAAATTGCTATGCTGATTGGCTATAATACCGATATAACAGACAGGGTGTTGGCCGAACAAGAGTTATTAAAAGCCAAGCACTTAACAGAAGAAATTGCTAGAGCCAAAGAAATTTTTCTAGCAAATATAAGCCACGAAATAAGAACACCTATGAATGGGATATTGGGCATATCAAGCTTATTATTTAAAACCAATCTCAACCATCAACAACATAAAATGAATACCCTTATTCAAGATTCTGCTACTAACTTATTAGTAGTTGTGAATGATATTTTGAATATGGAGAAAATAAATTCTGGCAAGCTTGAATTAGAACAAATTGCATTTAATTTACAAGAAAAAATAAGTACCGTTGTAGACGCTTTTCAATATAAGGCAATTGAAAAAAATATCACTCTATTACTTAGTTTGGAATTTTCCTATCAAGAAAAAGTTATTGGGGATCCTTTTAGACTTGCCCAAATTTTAAATAATTTAATTGGTAACGCAATTAAATTTACAAAAGAAGGATCTGTTGAAATTATAGTAAATGTAACCCATGAACTTGCGGAACTAATTTGGGTTAAATTTTCTATAAAAGACACAGGGATTGGTATTGCAACAGATCAGGTTGCCAAACTATTTGACCCCTATGTTCAAGCCGATGCCTCCATAGCAAGAAGGTATGGGGGTACTGGACTGGGACTGGGTATTTGTAAAAATTTGATTGCCCTAATGGGTGGAAGAATTAGTGTAACTAGTGAACCAGAAAAAGGTGCCATATTCAGTTTTAGTATCCCCTATAAAAAATCTAACCCGATTACATTAAAGCAAGAAAAAGCACCTACATATTCATTATTGAATGGAATTAAGATTTTGCTTGCAGAAGATCTCCCCATGAACCAGTTTATTGTATGTACATTATTGGAACAATATGGAGCTATTATTTCCATTGTAGGGAATGGAAAAGAAGCGCTAGAACTGATTAACAAAGAAAACTTTACCCTCATTTTGATGGATATTTCTATGCCAGAAATGGATGGAATTACCGCTACCAAAATTATTCGATCATTACCCGATACACAAAAGGCAAATACCCCCATTCTAGCCATAACCGCAAACGCGTTAAAAGGCGACGAACAAATTTATAGGGATGCGGGCATGAATGGATGCATTACAAAACCTTTTAATGAAGCCAATTTCTTTCATTCCATACTCAATTTGCTCAACCCTAAAATAACAAAGACTTCCACGATTGAAAAGCTTTACAATGAAAAAAAAATATTAGGAATGGGAAATGGAAACCAAGCATTTGTTCAGAAAATGGTACAACTCTTTTTACAAACCATGCCCACTGATATGCAGGTTTTAGAAAAGTCAGCTTTAGAAAAAAATTGGGAAACAACAGAAAGAACCGCACATAGAATGAAATCAGCAATAGACGGAATGGGCATTTCCCAATTAAAAAATACAATCAAGCAAATTGAATTAGGTGCAAAATCTGAACACCCTCAATCTACTTTACCCTTGATATTTCAATTGAATAAGGATTTAAATAAAGCAATGGATCAATTAAAAAAAGACTATCCAATTAATTTATAGTCCCGATTTTATTAGAATTTCCCAATTTGAGACATCCCCTGCAAACCTACAGATTCTTAACTAATTGATTACCAATACACTAATAGCAATTTCCATCTTGGCACTTTTTTAGGAGTTTTAATTCAATCCTTAAAAAATAATTAATATGGAAATTGTTCATTTGGTTTTTGGAAAACAAAATAAATCTGCATTCAGCTTGGCCACAGCAGTAGATCAACTTGCTACCGAGCAAGTAAGGTTGGGTTACAACGTTAAATTATGGGAAATAAGTCCAAAATCGAATGACGACTTTCAGCAACGCCCCTATAAAACCTGTTTATTTAATGTAAAAAATTTTTTATGGAATACCACGCAAGAAATTAACGAAGCAATAAACAAGTTAAAAAAAGACACCATTGTACATATGCATGGTGGATTTATTCCTGTATACTTTACGCTTGCATACCATCTTAAGCGAAAAAAAATACCTTTTGTTTATACAACACACGGTACCTATAATAGATTGTTCATTCAATCTGCAGGGATTGCTAAAAAAATATACTTCCACCTTTTTGAAAACTTGTTAGTTAAATGGTCATCCGCCATGCATTTTGTTAGCAATGACGAACAATTTGGGTTTCAAGAAAATCATGCTATTGACCAAGCTAAAATGGTATTTATACCCAATGGTTTAGCAAATGGCAATAAATTAGTTCCGCCAAAAATTAAAAAAAATGAAGAACCTATTTTTTGTTTTATGGGGCAACTAGATATTCACGAAAAAGGATTAGATATATTACTTGCTGCTTTTGCCGAATACAAACATAAATATTTTGAAAAAGGGGTGCTTTGGATTATTGGGGAGGGAGTTGGAAAAGAGAATCTTTATAAAATGGCGGTTCAATTAAATATTCAGCAATCAGTATTCTTCAAACCAACGGTTTATGGCGTACTTAAGTTTGAACTTTTGAATAAAGTGGATGTGTTTCTTCGTCCTTCTAGAGCCGAGTACTTTCCTTCAGCTATTTTAGAAGCTGCGTCTACATCTGTTCCGTCTATTGTTTCTAAAGAAACCAATATGGGCAATTATATTAATGAGTATAATGCAGGATATACAATGGAAGAAAATAATGCTGGCAACCTATCGCGCTTGATGATTACTTGCTTAAAAGATATAAAAAATTTGAACTGGGACAATAAGCGAAGAAATGCTTACAAAATGGTTAATGAAAAATTTCAATGGAACAAAATTGCAATGCAACATATTTCTGTTTATGAAAAAGTACTGGATCAAATTGCAGCATAAGCTGAATTAAACAAACAACTCTTTCGAAATGCTACTCCAATATTCTGTAAATCAATTTAACCAATATTGCAAAAAAGAAATGATTCTTGCAAAAGATCATACTCGCTTTTCATTTCTATATGGCAAATACGCTCTAATGATTACAGCACTTGAACCTGAAAATGACCTTCATCTGATTTTCGATTTATTTGAATCTAATGTAGAATACCCATTGATAGCAGTTGGAAACTGGAATTCCAGTCCTTATTCGCAAGCCTTATACGCCAAATACAAAAACCACAAACACTTGCATTTAATTGAACCTCAAACCCAACTCAGAACTTTAAATATGCTTCGCTCAAACTGCTATATTTATATTGATGCACATCACCATGTTGATGAAAGAAATTCCTTAATTGAGGCCATGTTTCTTCAGTTACCTGTGATAGCATTTGCCTCAACTTACAATAAAAAATTAACTGAAAATAAAGCCATTTACTACAAATCAGCATCGGATCTTTTCCTTGCTTTAAAATCACTCCATCCAGCCATAACGAGTGAAAATAGCACGGATATGAAATATATTATTGATCAAAAAATTGAATCCCAAAAAATAATGCTATCAACTGTGTAAGCTCTTTTATAATAGGGCAACCGCATAAGCAAATTATGCGGTTATGGTTTGCTTTATGAATATATAATATACTCTAGCAAAAATACATTGTGTGCAGATTTAGTTCCTTACTACTAGAGAATTCTGTACGCTTATTCTGTATTTTCTAGGTTAAAAAAAAAAGGACAAACTTGCTTTGTAAATCAGTTTATCCTTTTAGTGCCCAGAACTGGATTCGAACCAGCACACCCTTGCGAGCGCTGCGACCTGAACACAGTGCGTCTACCAATTTCGCCATCTGGGCTCTATCCATTTTAGATTTGCTAATATATCAACTTATAACTTAATAACCCAATATCTAAAACGCTAAACAACCATTAAGCTGCATCCCCTAGCATCACTGTGGTCTATTCTTCCCAGTACTTCAAAACTACCATCTTCGTACACCCTTCCTAAATCTTGGGTTGCAATGAAAGAACAACTATAAACATTTGCTAAATCTATAACCTGAAGCATGCCAGTTCCCTGCTTATACCCTTCTTTAGGGTTATCCTCACTTGCCACCATAACACGCATCCAAGGAGGGCAAATAAACCTTCCATTTCCAGTAGAATAAGCTTGACTAAGCAATTCCGTCATTCCATATTCCCCATGAATAACATCAATACCCAGCCCTGCTTTAAGCCTATCGTGAAGTTCAGCTCTCGTAATTTCAACTCCCCTACCCTTCATACCTCCAGTTTCCATAACCACGGTAGTTTTGAGCTGCTGTGGAAATTCTTTTGCAAAATCTAGCAAGGCAAAACTTACCCCTAGCAGCAAGGTCTTCTGCCCGCTTGCTTCTAAAACTGCTATTGTTTTTGCTAAATCTTTATAATTATACAAATAAAACCCACTTTTAGAATGGCCTGATCTTTGAACTAAGCAACTTGCCATATACACCAACGAGGAATTTTCCCGCTCAAGATATGCAGGCAACAAACCTAAGATGCACCAATCGGATATTGAACCATATACCCTTTCAAACCCTTTTAGAAAACTGTGCTCATATAACTGCAAATCAGCCAAATAATGCCTACTGGTAACCACACCCGTTGTTCCACTACTTTCAAAGATTTTTTCACAGCTAGCTATCGTTGGCCCTATTTGATGGGTTTTAAAAAAAGAAATGGGCATCATTGGAAAAGAATATGGTATCTTTTCAAAATCTAGATTGGGACTGATTAAATCTACCCATGTTTTAAACAATGGTACATATTGATACTGATAATGAAATACAACTCTAGCCAATTCATCAAAATTTGAAGGAGTTACTGAAAAAATCTTATTGGTATCAAATGTTAACAATGGTTGAGTTTATAGTATTATGATTAATTTTGAAGTGAAACAAACTAAACAATCCTTAAATTTTTTTTCTCCAAAAAAATTAATTCGTGAATTTTACAGTCCATAACGCTGAAACGAGATAGTAAAAATGAATAAAAATAAGCATATGAGAACAATAATATTTATCTTTCTTGCTACAACAGCTTTATTATATGGTTGCAAGAAATCTAGTTTTACTACTAAGCCTCAACTAAGTTTTGGAAAACAAAATGCAACTGAGTTAAGGCAAGGTAATATTATTACTTTTACCATAAACTTTACAGATAAAGAAGGGGATATTCAAGATACTATTTGGGCACAAAAAATCTCAAGAGTTTGTACCAGTCCACCCAATGTTCAATTTATCAGCCCCTATCCTATTCCAAACTTTACCGCTACTCCTAATTTAGAGGGGAAATTAGAGTTGAGTTTTGTGTACAATGCAAATATACCTGGCGTATCATCTATAGTAGGTTGTACCAATAAGAACGATACTACATTTTTTAGATTTTGGATGAAAGATAAGGCTCAAAATAGGAGTGATACCATCCAGTCTTCCGACATTATTCTAATTCGCTAGAATGCGAGTACGTTTTTATGATGTTCTAAAAAGTATTTTATTTGGCAATTTCCTATATGGCATCTGTGCAGTTACTCTTGCAATAGAATCAAGTGTTCAACTCTCACTACCTTTACACAGTTTTTTCTTTTACCTTTTTGTATTTTCAACTACCAAATATTACTATACCTATGCGTATATAAGTTGCGCCAACCAATCCAATTGTAGTGATATGAGATTGATTTGGTACCAAAAATTTAAAGGTTTGGTTCAAAAATCTCAACAAATTCACGCTTCAATTTCATTCCTTGTTATTTTGCTACTAATCAATCCCCTTAATTTCAGTGCCATCCACATTCCAATTGTTGGCTTAATTGCCCTTTGTTTGTTTTTGGGAATATCCATCTTGTATTATGGCTCTGTCCGTTTTAGGAATAAAAAATGGCAATTCAGAAAATATGGATTATTCAAACCCCTAATTATCGGATTCATTTGGGCAGGCATGGTTTCCTTTCTACCTATTTTTTTTTACGACTTAGCCAGTAGAAGCCATTTTACATTCAGCCTATTAAATAGCCTCCAATTCTTAAGCAATTGGATATTTATCAGCTTACTTGCCGTAATTTTTGATATAAAAGACTATGCGCAAGACGCAAATCAGCATATAAGTACTTGGGTAGTAAAATTGGGACTTAGCAATACTATTTTTAAATTTTTATTGCCCATTACAATAATCAGCCTAATACTCTATTGCACAGCAGCTTATCAGTTAAATTTTACTGCCCAAAAGATAGTATTCAACAGTATTCCTTGGATATTGTTAATAATTGTAAGCTACTCAATGCATCAACGTAAAAGCATTCTCTATTATCTTGCAATTATTGATGGACTCATGCTTATAAAATCTAGTTGTGGTATATTGGGAATCATTTAATGCTAAAAAAAACATATGGCAAAAACTACCAAATCAAAAACAATCTTCGCTAAAAATTCAATGGATTTTTTAAAAAATTATATCAATACCCCTTCCCCCGTTGGGTTTGAAAGTGGAGGGCAAAAACTGTGGATGGAATATATAAAGCCATTTGTAGATACCATGTATACAGACCCTTATGGAACTGCAGTTGCTGTAATTAATCCTACAGCAGCCTTCAAAGTAGTTATTGAAGCACATGCTGATGAAATCAGTTGGTTCGTAAATTATATTAACGATCAAGGATTTATTTATTTAAAAAGAAATGGCGGAGTAGATCATCAAATTGCTCCTGCTAAGCGGGTATGGATTCATGGAAAAAAAGGCCCAGTTAAAGCTGTATTTGGTTGGCCAGCTATTCATACACGCATGAGTAATCCTGAACAGAAAGAGCCCTCTCCTAAGATAGAAAATCTCTGCCTCGATTGTGGCGCAAGAAATAAAAAAGAAGTAGAGTCGCTTGGTATCCGTATCGGCTCTGTTGTAACTTACGAGGAGGGCTATGAAGAACTGGCATACGATTTTTTAATCGGTCGTGCTTTTGACAACCGTGTAGGTGGATTTATGATTGCCGAAGTTGCTAGATTACTAAAAGAAAATAAAAAACAATTGCCTTTTGGCCTTCATATTGTAAATGCGGTTCAAGAGGAAATTGGACTAAGAGGTGCCGAAATGATTGCAAGAAGAATTAAGCCAAATATAGCCATCATTACAGATGTTACGCACGATACCAGCACCCCAATGATCAGCAAGATTATTGAAGGCGACATTCAATGTGGCAAAGGCCCCTCACTAGCATTCGCGCCTGCCATTCACAACAAACTGCTGGCCCTGGTTGAAGAAGTTGCTGCCAAAAATAAAATTCCAGTTCAAATGCGCACACTCAGTAGAAGCACTGGTACAGACACCGATAGCTTTGCTTATGCAAATGATGGCTGTCCCTCTGTACTCATATCCATTCCACTAAGGTATATGCATACAACCGTAGAAATGATTCATAAAAAAGATATAGAAGAAACCATTCGGTTAATGTATGAAACCTTATTAACCCTAACTCCCAAAACCAATCTAAGCTACTTGTAATAAAATATTTAATTGGTTTGATTTTTAAAATTGATAGCGTAATGTTAAAGCCTATAAATAATCCACTTAAAATTGCAGTATTAGATCTTTATGAAGGTAAGCCAAATCAAGGAATGCGATGTATTAAGGAAATTATTAACCAATGGGCAGAATTTTATGCAATTGATCTCATGTTAGAGGTTTTTGAAGTTAGAATAAACGAGTCTTTACCTTCCCTTGATTATGATATTTATATTTCGAGTGGAGGCCCTGGCAGTCCCTTAGAAAGTGAAGGATCTTCTTGGGAGAATAAATATTTCGACTGGTTAAAATCGGTTGAAATGTGGAATGCACACTCAAATCATTTCCCCAAAAAACACGCTTTCTTTATCTGCCATAGCTTTCAACTAGTTGCTAGATACTATGGCATTGGTCAAGTCTGCAAAAGAAATTCTACTGCATTTGGAGTTTTTCCCATTCATATGCTAGAAGATGGTCTACAGGAAGTGGTGTTTCAAGGCTTAAAAGATCCTTTCTACGGGGTTGATAGCAGAGACTATCAAGTAATAGAGCCCAACCACCAAAAATTGAGAAAATTGGGAGGTGCCATTCTTGCCATTGAAAAAAATAGGCCACATGTGCCTTTTGAAAGAGCAATTATGTCTGTTCGATTTAACAACTATTTTCTAGGCACGCAATTTCATCCTGAAGCTGACGCAATTGGAATGGGAATGTACCTACAAAGAACCGATAAAAAAGAAGTAGTTATTGAAGCCCACGGCGAAACCAAATGGAAGAGCATGGTTGAGCAATTACGAGATCCAGAAAAAATCATGTGGACCTATCAGCACATACTACCCAACTTTCTAAATAATGCAGTTGGAGCAATGGCAGATCCCTTAATTCATTCATAAATCAATATCCCATGGTTCCCGAAATCAGACAATCATTTAACCAACAGTTCAGCCAAACTAACTATCAAAATTATTTGGCTGAATTGAATGCCAAATTCCCAGGTGCTATTGAGTTTAGGGTTGCTGAAACGCCAATTTTTATTAATAAGCAGTTTAAAGAAAAAGTATTGAGCACCTGCGAGTCAATTATTGATATTATAGTAAATCCTGATTTTTTATCCCTTACTCAAAAAGCCATCCCACCCTTATTAGCAGTTCCAAATGAAAATGAATATACCCAGTTTATTGCATTTGATTTTGGAATTTGTGAAAATGAAAATGGTGAACTAGAACCACAATTAATTGAAATGCAGGGCTTTCCTACCTTATTTGCGTATCAGATATTGCATGACGAGATAACAAGAAAATTTTTTCCCATTCCTGAGCAGTACAGTGCTTTTTTAAATGGTTTTGATAGCGCGTCATATATTAACTTTTTAAAAGATATTATTATTGATACATGCTTACCAGAAGAAGTAGTACTACTAGAAATTCTTCCGCATCAACAAAAAACTAAAATAGATTTCTATTGCACTTCCGAATATATTGGCATACCCATTGTTTGTATCACCGAATTAATTAAAGTAGGAGACTGTTTATTTTATGAAAGAAATGGGAAGAAAATTCTTATTAAAAGAATATATAACAGAATAATTTTTGATGAATTACAACAACAACCCCAATATATTCAGGAAAAAGGCAAACTTCTTTTTGAACCACTAAATGTTGAATGGATACCTCATCCCAATTGGTTTTATAGAATCAGTAAATACCTACTGCCATTTATCAAACACCCTTTTGTACCCGCAACTGAGTTCTTAAATGAACTAAAAGAAATTCCCAGTAACCTGAAAAATTATGTACTAAAACCATTGTTTTCATTTGCAGGTCAAGGTGTTGTTATAGATGTTACCCAAGCTGATATTGATGCTGTAACAGATCCAGAAAACTGGATCTTACAAAAAAAGGTAAAGTATGCCGCAGTAATACATACCCCCAGCGAACCAGCTAAAGCAGAAATTAGGATATTTTATTTTTGGAAAGCTGGTGAAGCAAGACCCATAGCTACCAATAACCTTGCAAGATTAAGCAAAGGCAAAATGATTGGTGTACGTTACAACCAAGATAAAAACTGGGTAGGTGGCTCTTTGGCTTATTTTGAGAGTTGATTTAATAATGCCAACAATACCGTTAATTCTTTCATTGTATTAAACGCATGCAGTGTAATTCTCAACCGCTCTGTATTTTTAGGAACTGTGGGATACAGTATTGCGCGTATATCAAATTTTTCAGCTTGCAAAGCAGTTGCAATATTTCTTACAGCCTCGTTCCCGGGAATTAATACAATTTGTATGGGTGTGATGGATGGCAATATTTGAAAACCGCAGTTCGCCGATTGAAAATATTGAATCAAGTTATTTAAATGATTTCGCTGCTCAGTAAAAGTTGGAAATAAAGCATAGCTTTTTTGAACCGCTGCAATTGAAGAAGGGGGTAGTGCTGTAGAATAAATAAAAGGTCGAGCATAATTAACAAGATAATTTCGCAATAACGTTGATCCTAAAACAATAGCGCCATGACAACCCAATGCTTTTCCAAAAGTATGAATGCGTGCAAATATTTTTTGCTGATACCCTTTTGACTGAACCAGCCCCTCACCTTTTTCACCAATAATACCAGTAGCATGTGCTTCATCTACTATAATATGTGCTTGGTACTTCTCGGCTAATTCTACCATCAACGGCAAGTCAATCATATCGCCGTCCATACTAAAAACAGACTCAGTTACAATAAAAATATTACCGGTTGCTTTTTTTAATAAGCGTTCTAAATCTTCTAAATTATTGTGAAGGAATGAAAAAGATTGAGCAAAAGACAAGCGAATACCATCTCTTAATGAAGCATGCGATAACTGATCGTAAAGTATGGTATCACCCTTTTGAGGAACACTAGCCAACAATCCTATATTAGCATCATACCCAGCATTAAAAATCAAACCTGCATCGGCGCTATGGAACAATGCTATTTGCTTTTCAACAGTTTCTATTAAAGGATAATTTCCAGACAATAACCGAGAACCTTTAGCTCCAGCATTCCATAAAAAATCTAACTCCCTATCACTTAATAAATTCTGGGTTGCTATACCCAAATAATCGTTGGAAGAAAAATCCATCATACTTTCTAGAATCCTAAGACTACGAACTGATTGATTGGCAATTCGGTCACTAATTTTTTTATTTAGAAATTCGTCCCTATACATTTGTCAAAACTAATTAAATCCGCACCATAGAGTATGATCTATTTCTAGCTAAATTGCAATAAAATATTGATATGAATATTGCTTATTCTCAACATACAAAAAATATTCTTGGATTACAATTGCCAACCGATCCAAGGTGGGTAAACTTGGCCTCCATTTCATTAGAAGCCATTTTAACCGACCATGCATACTGTGAACAGAAAGCTGCTTTAACCTGTATCTCTTACATTCAACGATATTCTGATAGAAAAGAGTTGGTAGAAGAATTGGCTCCTATCGTAACCGAAGAATGGGGACACTTTAGGCAGGTTTTAGCTGAACTAAAAAAAAGAGGACTCTCTCTTGGTAAACAGAGAAAGGATGAATATGTGAATCAACTATTATTATTTCAGCGCAAAGGGGGAGATATTGAAAATAGGTTATTAGATCAATTGCTTACTATGGCATTAATAGAAGCGAGAAGCTGTGAGCGCTTTAAAAGATTAAGTGAAGGATTGGAAGATCCATATCTGAGAAATTTTTATAGAAAATTTATGGAAAGTGAAGCAGGTCACTATACCCTATTTATTACACTAGCAGAACAATATTCTCCCAAGCCTACCGTAAGAGCTAGGTGGGCTGAATGGCTTAGCTACGAAATTGAAATTATGAAACATCTTACTATTCGGGGCGATCGTATTCATTAGGAGCTTGTTATGATCAATAAAAAAAATCTCCCTTGATTACTCAAGGGAGATTTTAGTTTATACATCTAGTGTTTTGTTATTCTTGTATACGGAATTCAACCCTTCTATTTTCCGCTTTACCTTTTACAGTTTTATTGTCTGCAATTGGTTTTGTGCTACCGAAACCATTTGTTAAAAGCCTATCAGCATTTACTTTCTTACTGAATAAATAAGCTTTAACAGCGTTGGCGCGTTTGAGTGATAATGGAATATTAATCTTGTCTGAACCAGTATTATCGGTATGACCGTCAACATATAGTTTAAGACTAGGATAATCGGTCATTGCTTTGATTACTTTACCAAGCTCTGTTTTAGCACCTTTAGTAAGTACGGCACTTCCAGGGATAAAGAGCACTTTTTTATTGTCAAATTTATACTGACTTCTTAATTCTGGGCATCCATTGTTTTCACGAGGCCCTTTAATAGAAGGACATTTATCTTCTTCATCATTAACTCCATCACCATCTGTATCTGGAATAGGACAACCTTGGTATCGTGCCAAGCCTGGAACTGACACACACTTGTCTTCCTCGTCACTTACACCATCTTTATCGGTATCGGGTATAGGACAACCTTGGTACTTAGCAAGTCCTTTAACTGTTGGACACTTGTCATTTTCATCATTAATGCCATCCCCATCGGTATCAGGAACAGGGCATCCCTTGTATTTGGCAGTACCTGCAACAGTGGGACATTTATCGTCTTTATCCAATATTCCATCTCCATCTGTATCTTTTTCAACAACAGGAACGGGAATAGGTGAAGGCGGTGGTGGTGGTGCAACCAACACTTCTGGCTTTTTGTCTTTTAAAGGAGAAGCCAAACCGATACTGTATGCTAAATGATTAACAGCCAATGAGGATATGGCTGGACGATATAGCAACTGAGTATTAATAAAAGTTTCATTGCCTAGATTTACCTGTAAACCCAAACCAGTATTCCCCTGTGCAGCAAAATAAGTACCTCCATACATAGAAGCACCAACACCTAAAGTTAAATAAGGAACAAAAGTATATTTATCAGTCAACAACTTTAAATTAACATTTGCATCTGCTTCCATCAGAAAACGAGTACGAGTTGATGGAGCAACACCAGATTTTGGGTAAAAAGGATATTTTGAATACGTACCATTAAGTGTAGCCATAAAATCAATATGCTCATCTAACCCTTCAAAATATTGAATACTCAACCCAGGGGTCATATCTGTGGTTTTTGTCCACTGCTTGTTTTGCAACACATTGGAGAGCGATGTCTTACTCACTCTATGCGCCGTAAACATATCATTTAAAAAAAATGCAATACCTAAACTAGATCTTTTCTTGTAGCTGGTAGGCGTTTGAGCCAGCGCAGAAGCGGCAAGACCAACAACGATTAAAGAGAATAGAAATTTCTTCATAAACAGAGTTTTGTTAATTGTTGCAAAAATACATCATGAATTTGGATCTGTAAAATTATGATAACTTTATCTTTTAAGTTTTTTTGGGCTATTTGGCCTTTTTATCATTTCTATTTCTACCTTCGCAAGTCCTCGATGCGTGATTCCTATTTTTTTAGCTGCTGCATTGCTTAAATCTATTATTCTTCCCCGCTGCTTCATTCTCTGGTGCATTCTATCGTTAATTTTAACTACTACACGCTTTTTATTATTTAAATTAGTTACCCTCACCCAAGTATTGAGCTTGAAATTATTACTGGCTCCTGTAAATTTTGCATTCCTGAATATTTCGCCAGACGCTGTTTTCCTTCCTTCAAATTTTACACTATAAAAACTGGCTGTTCCTTTGATAGCTTTACCAAAAACATTACCATCATTCATTATTACATCATCAGAATAGGCATTTAGAATAAAGGAGCCACTACTATCGCCCTGAACTGCTACAATAGAATCGATTTGAGCAGTTGCACTTACTACAACAGAAAATAAAAAAAGGGTTATTATTAATTTTAATGTATGCATATTACTGCGGAAGAAAATGGAGGATTAGAATTACTTGATTTAGTTGATTCATGTATATGCTTTACTTCCTCAGTTTTCCAAATAACATGCCATAATTCACAAATTACAAAATTTCTGAAACAATATCAAAATATATTAATAATTAATATCATGTATTTTATGATACATTTTGTAAGCCTTCCATCCATTGAAATTTATTGGTAATAAGGCAGTGAATTCATTAAGAAAGGATTCTGGCAATCTTTTGTTCCAATAACATTAGGTCTGTAACCACAATTGCTGCTATTGCCTCCAAAACTACTGGCACGCGCAATGCAATACAGAGATCATGGCGTCCTTTTATGGAAAAATTTTCAATTTGATTGGTATTCCAGTTCCACGACGATTGCTCTTTGGGAGTTGATGAGGTTGGCTTGATTGCTATTCTAAATATCAATTCATTTCCGTTGGTAATGCCACCAACTACACCTCCTGCATGGTTTGTACTTGTAATACCCGATGCTTGTTCAATGGCATCATTATGATCTACCCCAAACATATTGGCCGCCATAAATCCAGTGCCAAATTCAATACCCCTTACAGCTGGTATGGCAAATGCTGCGTGACTAATTAATGATTCCACCGAATCAAAAAAATGCTCCCCTAATCCAATGGGAAGATTTGTAACCCTACATTCTACAATACCACCTACACTGTCTTTTGCATCAATGGCTTTTTGCAATCCTTTCTCTAAATCTTTCTCGCCACCAATGGAGCTTACCATTGCCGTAGCCTGTATATTTTGTATGGCTAATAATTTTTTTGCAATCACCCCTGCGGCAACCAAGCATACGGTTAACCTTCCACTAAAATGCCCTCCGCCCCTAAAATCTTCGTAACCCCCGTATTTAATATGAGCCGTAAAATCAGCGTGACCGGGTCTGGGTACCGCACGCTGCTTCTCATAATCGCCACTACGGGTATTGTTGTTTTCAAACAGAATAGTGATAGGAGCCCCTGTAGTTTTCCCATTAAATAAACCACTTTTAAAAATAGGCAGGTCGTCTTCTTTTCTAGGAGTTGTGCCCTTTTGTACGCCCCCTTTTCTTCTTTCGGTATCCATTATAAAATCGGCAACAGATAACTGCAAGCCAGCGGGACAGCCATCAACTACCAGTCCCACACTTTCACCATGTGATTCACCAAATATTTGTACGCTGAAAAGTCTACCAAATGAATTCACTTTGCTTCTATTTTATGATGATTGATCACTTCATTTCTACCCTTGCCCCTAAAGCCATTAGATGGGTGTAAAAATCAGGATATGACTTATTAATGGCTTCAGCGGCTTCAATTTCAACTGAGTTATTATACTTTAAAGCTGCAATAGCACAGGCCATAGCAATGCGATGATCTTGTCTTGAATGCACTTTTACACGACCGGTTTTCTCCAATTCCGCACTTCCCTTTACCAGCATTAAATCTCCCTGCAATACTATTTCAACACCCAATTTAGCAAATTCATCTTGTAAAGTCAATCCCCGATCACTTTCTTTATGAGCCAGTCTATTCACTCCTTCAATAACCGTAGTGCCCTCACAATATGAAGCCAATGCAACCAAGGGGGGAAATAAATCGGGACAATCAGTGGCATTAAAATGAAATGCCTTCATCGGTAAGGGTGCTATTTCTATATTTTTATCTTGAATTGAAAGCCGTGCGCCCGCGTCAATTAAAGCTTGCAATATGGCTTTGTCTGCTTGCGTAGATTGAATATCTAATCCTTTTACCGTTATTCCTCCTGCTAAAGCACCTGCCACTAATAGAAATGCGGCTCCACTCCAATCGCCTTCTACTTCATAAGAAAGCGGGTTTTGAGTGGAAGGAATTGGTTTTGTAAATGAAAATTTTGTGTAAGAATCGTGCTCAACAATCCATCCAAAATGTTTCATCACATTTAGTGTAAGGTCAATATATGGCTTACTTTTTAAGTTGGTTACTGTAATGGTAATTCCTTCGGCACCCGCGGCACCAAAGGCCATGAGTAAGCCAGTTAAAAACTGCGAACTTAACGATCCATCGATGGTGATATCGGCAGGCACCAATGGCCCTTGTATGGTAAGGGGTAACTGACCATTATTTGAATTTACTTTTACCCCCAGTTGTGGGAATACTTCATCAAAAAAATGCATAGGTCGCTTCAACAAACTACCCGTTCCATTAATTAGTAATGGTTGATTAGATAAAGCAGCCAAGGGCGTGAACATTCTTATACCCAATCCACTTTCTCCACAATTCAATTCAGGAGATTGTGGTTGCACTCCTTTTGAAATAATTTGCAAACTACCTTCGGGCGTATAGGAAATAACGGCTCCTAATTTTTGTATTACATTAATGGCAGCAAGATCATCGTGACTATTACCTGGATTGTGAATAATAGTAGTGCCAGTTCTTAGTAATGCGGCGGCACAGGCACGCTGCATGCTACTCTTTCCTGCATTGGCTTGTATTGTTCCTTTGATGGCTGATGGATAAACCGTTACAATCATTTTTTTTAAAATAGGCTTTAAAAAAGTTTGAATATTTCTTTCAACTGCACCAGTAAAATCGGCTGTACTACCCCTTTTCCGATTTTTGTGAGCAATATATATTGAATTGACACATGGTCTTTTTTCTTATCCTTCAACAAAACTTTGAAAGCTTTTGCTTGGTCAAAATCAGCAACAGTAGGCAACCCATAACGATGCAACAATGCTACTAATTCAGCAGTTCCCGTAAAAAATTTTAATTGCTGTGAAATAAGCGCGGCATAAGTCATTCCAATACTAATGGCTTCACCGTGACTCAGTTCATACATATTTTCAATAGCGTGACCGAGTGTATGACCAAAGTTGAGCAACTTTCTATCGCCCTGTTCAAACTCATCACCCACCACTACTTTTGCTTTAATCAAAGCATTTTTTTGAATCAGTGCAGACAGTAATACTTTATCTCTCTTATATTTTGCAATGCTATTAAGTTGCAGCTCTTTAAACATGGCTGCATCTTTAATACAAGCATGTTTTATAATTTCAGCAAACCCATTCTGCCATTCATTGTGAGGCAAAGTTTTTAAGAAGCTATAGTCGTAAATTAGAAAAGATGGCTGGCGAATCAATCCCGCCATATTTTTATATACACCTATATCAATTCCATTTTTTCCGCCTATAGAAGCATCTACCATGGCAAGAATACTGGTAGGAACAAACCCAAAATCAATACCACGCATATAAATACCAGCAATATACCCAGTTAAATCTGTAATTACACCGCCCCCAACTCCCACTAAAAATGTTTTCCTATCAGCACCAAAGGCAATGAGCTGGTTAATAACCACATCAACTGTTTGTTGCACTTTATACTGTTCTCCAGGCTTTAGTACAATGGTATTCCAGCCTTTAAATTTGATTTTATGTGCAGCAAATACATGGTCGTCTGTAATTAAAACCGCATTTTCTTTTGATACTTTTTTTTCTAATACAGCAAAACTTGAATCAAAATAAAATTGGGTAGCTTTCGAAGAAAACCGAATGGTTCTGGTACTCATTTATTGGTTCATAATTTTATTCTGATGATTAATACTTTCCATGTGCACGGCATCAAAATACTTGGTGATGAATTCCTGACTCAATCCCATTTGACCACCTTTTACAAATGCTTTTTCAAGAATAGCATTCCAGCGGCTGGTCTGAAGAATGGTAATATCATTGTCTTTTTTATACGCACCAATTTTATCGGCTACTTTCATTCTTTGTCCCAGTAACTGAAGCAGTTCATCATCCAATTGATTAATCTGTGAACGCATCTTTTCCATATTGGCATGCAATTCTTCAGAAACAATGTCTTCCTTACGCCAAATCATAGAGCTGATCATATTGCCCAAAACTTCAGGAGTAATTTGTTGTTTCGCATCACTCCAAGCATTATCTGGATCAATATGACTTTCAATAATCAGTCCGTCAAAATCTAAGTCAATTGCTTTTTGCGCAACTTCTTGAAGAATATCTCTTCTTCCGCAGATATGCGAAGGATCATTAATCATAAGCATTTCAGGAAACCTACGTTTCATTTCAATGGCCAAATGCCACATAGGTGCATTGCGATATTCGGTATTACCGTAAGAGCTAAAGCCACGATGAATGAGTCCAATATTTTTAATCCCTGCTTTTGCAATTCGCTCGGCGGCTCCAATCCACAATTCAATATCGGGGTTGATTGGATTTTTAATAAGTACAGGAACGTTGGCTCCTTTTAATGCATCCGCAACTTCTTGAACGCTAAACGGATTTACCGTAGTTCTTGCGCCAACCCATAGCACATCTACATCAAAATGCAACGCATCTTCAACCTGCTTTCCGGTAGCTACTTCAATAGCAACGGGAAGACCCGATGCTTTACGAGCTTGTTGTAACCAAGGAAGACCTTTGGTGCCTATTCCTTCAAAACTGCCCGGTCTTGTACGTGGCTTCCATATACCAGCGCGCAAAAGATCTACTTTACCAGTAGCTGCCAGTTGTAGGGCAGTCTGTAATACCTGTTCTTCGGTTTCTGCGGAGCAAGGACCGGAAATAATTAATGGGCGTTTAGAGATTACTTGATTAATATCAATTCCCTGTTGTAATGTCTGTTCCATGTATGGTGTATTATCAATTATAAATCTTTAGTTCGTAATTATTTATTCGGAATTCTACCTTCTTCCGCCACTGTCTGCGTCGTTCATTCGGATGCTTCTGCCTTTGTATTTTTTACCATCAAGTGCACGAATCATTTGCTGCGCAGAACCTTTGTCAATCTCTATCCAGCTATTCATATCTTTCATATCAATTCTTCCCAACACTTCTTTTTTTAGATCGCTCATATCTAGTACAAATTGCAAGAAACTGGCTTTAAAAAATCCGTCTTTTGTGCCAAGATTAACAAATAAGCGACTATAACCACCGCCACCTTTGTACTCTTTTCTGCTATCACCTCTATCGGAATCTCTTGACCTGCTGCGATCGTTGCGATCGGCACTAGGCTCTCTTTTAATAGTTCGATCTCTTTCGCGAATATTTAAGTCTTCCGAATTTTCATAATATTTAAGGAATCTATCAAACTCCATTGCAGCAACACGTTTAAGAATTTCCTCTTTGCTAATATCGGCAAACTTTTCAGCCAGCATTGGAACATAGGTTTCATAATCTCCGTGACTGATATCGGTAGATAATAATTTATCCATAAAATGGAAAAACTGTTTTCTACAAACATCTTTACCAGAAGGAATGTCTAGTTTATGAAACTGAGAATTATTAATGCGTTCAATTTGCTTCAGTTTATATGCTTCTTTAGCATGAACGATGGAAACACATATACCATGGTTACCCGCTCTTCCAGTACGACCACTTCGATGGGTATATATTTCAACATCGTCGGGTAATTCAAAATTAATTACGTGTGTAATACCCTGTACATCAATACCGCGTGCGGCAACGTCTGTAGCAATAAGCAGTTGAAGACTTTTTTCTCTAAATTGCCCCATTACTTTATCGCGTTGCCCTTGCGTAAGATCTCCATGCAATGCATCAATATCATATCCCTCTCTGGTTAAACGCTCAGAAATTTCTTGCGCATCTAATTTTGTTCTAGTAAAAATAATCCCATAAATACCCGGATTAAAATCGATGATTCGTTTTAGTGTTTCATAACGATGGTGAGCCGTGGTAACATAGTACTGGTGATCAATACTTTTATTGGCCGTATTTACTTTACCAACAGTTACCTCTTTAGGATCCTTCATATATCGCTTACTCACTTTCCTAATTTCAGGCGGCATGGTAGCACTGAACAACCAAGTGCTCTCTCGCTGTGGCGTGTTCTTCAGAATGAATTCAATGTCATCTTGAAATCCCATATTGAGCATTTCATCGGCTTCGTCTAGTACAACATATTTTATTTGTTCTAGGTTGATGGCTTTTCTTTCAATTAAATCAATCAACCTACCCGGTGTTGCTACTATAATTTGAACGCCTCGCTTTAGGTCGCGAATTTGTAACCCAATAGACGCTCCGCCATAAACGGCTACAACTGAAACCCCAGTCATATATTTCTTAAACAACTCAATTTCCTTCACTATTTGCAAGCACAATTCGCGAGTGGGACAAACAACTAGGGCTTGTGGATATTTTGCTGCTGCATCAATAATATGTAATAGGGGCAGACCAAAAGCGGCCGTTTTGCCCGTTCCTGTTTGCGCTAATCCAATAAAATCTTTAGTCCCGCTTAATAAAACGGGTATCGCCTGCTCTTGTATAGCTGTTGGGTTAATATAACCCAACTCTGTGGTTGCTTGAATTAAACGCGCGTCAATTCCTAACCCTTCAAATGTCATCATGTAATCTAAAATTTGCGCAAAGGTACTTTATTAGTACGTCTTTACCGTTTTTTTACTTCAATATTCGCCTTATTCCATTGGCTTTCTCAATCAATTCCCCTAAGTATTCATAATTCTCTTTCTCCAAAGAAGACTTAAACTTTCTTAATTGGGTAATATGCTCGTTCAATACATCAAGTATATTTTCCCTATTCTGCATAAATATGGGCACCCACATAGCTGCATTGCTCTTGGCTAAGCGCACTGTACTTTCAAATCCAGCACTTGCCAACTCAAAAATGGCATCCTCTTCTTTCTCTTTTTCTAGTACCGTATTGGCCAAGGCAAAAGAAGTAATATGTGAAATATGACTGATATAAGCAACATGCATATCATGCGCACCAGCTTCCATATAAAGCAAGTGCATTTGGAGAATACCGTAAATTTTTTCTACTAATTGCAAAGCGTCTTCATCACTATCGTTTTTATTACAGATAACACTGGCTTTTTGTACAAACGCAGTGCTAATAGCTGCAGAAGGGCCGCTGTTTTCCGTACCCCACATTGGGTGAGTAGCTACAAAACGACCACGTTTGGGATGTTGAGCAACAGCATCACATAAACTTTTTTTAGTTGACCCTACATCAAATACTACCTGCCGATTCACTTTATCTAAAATAATTGGCAATAGGAGTTCCGCAGTATTAATGGGGGTAGCTAAAATAATTAAATCAGCGGTGGCAATGGCTTCATCTAGCTCTACACATTTATCTACCAAGCCTAACCCGACTGCTTTAACCGCATTATCATGATTATTTTCCACTCCAATAATATGCGATGCAACTCCTTTTGCTCGTAAAGCCAATGCCATAGAACCCCCAATCAATCCCGTACCTGTAATTGCAATCTTCATTTTTAAAAGTTAACGTGTAGATTCAATAGCCTATTTAAATTAAAAATTCTCAACATATTACTTGTTTAACCCGTGTTATAGCCTCTTCAAAACGCTCCACACTGCCACATAAACTTACCCTTATATAGCTATTACCCGCCGTACCAAAAATTCCCCCCGGAGTGATAAATACATTGGCTTGGTAAAGTATATAATCACTTAGCGCATATCCGTCCGCCCATTTAGCAGGAATTTTTGCCCAAACAAACATGCCAGCTTGGTCTTTTGAATACACGCAACCCAACAAATCTAGTAACTGAAAAACCTTGTTCCTTCTTTGCAAATAGATGCTATTTACTGATTCATACCATTCTTTCCCTAAAGCGAGAGCGGTAGCTGCTGCAAGTTGCAACGGAAGAAACATTCCACTGTCCATATTACTCTTAAAAGTAAGTATATCTGCTATTTTTTCTTTGGCCCCACATAATATACCAACCCGCCAGCCTGCCATATTTTGACTCTTACTCAATGAATTTAATTCAATCGCCACTTCCATTGCTCCAGGCACACTTAGTAAACTCATTGGCTGATCATTCAGAATAAAACTATATGGGTTATCATGGCAGATTAATATTTGGTGTTTTTTTCCGAATGCAATTAATTTTTCAAAAAGAGATACAGTAGGCAGCTTTCCTGTTGGCATATGCGGATAATTCACCCATAACAATTTAACATTAGAAAGATCACTCGCTTCCAATGCCTCAAAATCAGGCTCCCAATTGTTTGTTTCAGTCAGCTCATAAGGAACTGGACTGCCTCCCGCAAGTTTTACCGCACTGCTATAAGTAGGATAACCAGGGTTGGGTATTAATGCCTTATCGCCTTCATTAAGGTAGGTCATGCAAATATGCATAATGCCTTCTTTACTACCCATTAATGGAAGAATTTCTGTATCTGGATTTAAAACAACTCTATACCAATGCAGATACCATTCAGCGATTGCATTTCGTAAAATAGGTGATCCTTTATAAGACTGATAGGCGTGTACATTTGGTTTTGCCGTTTCGACTTGCAACACTTTTATTACCGAAGGATGCGGTGGAAGATCGGGACTTCCAATACCCAAGTTAATAATGGCTTTACCCTGTTGATTGAGTTGGTCAATCTCTCTTAATTTCTGAGAAAAATAATATTCACCAATACCTGATAACCTTTTAGATTTAATGGGTTGCATAGCTTATCCTTTTACCAATTTTCCTTTTTTGTAAATTCCAAATATTTTAACGCTGTTGGTAAGCGGCTCAATTAGGCTGAGCATTTTAGTAAACTGCTTTTGTTCATCAAATTCCATATCGGCATAAAACCCATATTTAAAATGGCTACCCGGAATGGGCATGCTCTGCAATTTGCTTAGGTTAATATCTAATTTTGAAATAGTTTGCAACACCTGTGCTAGTATCCCCTTTGCATGGTTGGTCTGAAAATATATGGATGCTTTATCAGCTCCCACTACTGGCAATGCAATATTGGTTCTTTGCAATACTAAAAAACGAGTGATATTGGTTTTCTGTGTTTGAATATCAGGGGCAATAATATCAAGATTAAATAATTCTGCTGCCAATTTACTGGCAATTGCAGCAATATATTTGCTCTTATGCTGTTGCACCAATTTAGCACTGAGTGCAGTATCCTCAGTTTCAATCAGCTTAAATTTATGCTGTTCTAAAAAATCTAAACACTGTAAAATAGCCATGGGGTGGCTGTGAACCTCTTTAATATCTGCTAACTGAACACCTTTGTTTACGAGCAAGTTTTGACTAATAGAAAGATATACCTCTCCAATCACGGTCAATTTTGACTGCTGCAATAAATTATAATTGGGTAGTATGCTACCAGCAATAGAATTTTCAATTGCCATTATAGCCCCATTTGACGCGGTTGAATCAGATGCCAATTTTACCAGCTCTCTAAAAGAAGCACAAGGAATAATGGAAGTATTTTTTCCGAAATATTGAAGTGCCGCAACTTGATGAAAACTACCCTCATATCCTTGTATACAAATACCTTTTCTAAATAAAGGTGAAGCCGCATTGACTATTTTAGTTGACTCTGGAAGTATTTGATCTTTTTTCATTTTACATTTTAGCGTTCAATCTATCACAAAAAAAATCTCGGTAATTTACCGAGACCTATATTTGATTTTTTAAAAGTTTAAGCTTTTGCAAACTGGACTCGGCTACTTTTTCCAAAGTAGAAATAAAAGAAAAAATAAACCCAATTATTGATAGCTGTTTGCATGATGTTCAAATATACAAATTGCATTTAATCTCCCAAAAAATATTTAACTAAGGCTTGTTAGTTTTTGCTGATATATCTAAAAAATAAGCCCCTCCGTGGAAACGGAGCGGCTTCTAACGATTGCTTGCCATATGAAAATTTTTACTGTTGTACTTTCCGCAAGCGAGAAAACCACACTTCATTCCACACCAACAGTGTTTAGAATTACTTCTTAGTTGAATCAACTACAACGGTAGTATCAACTGCAACAGCAGTAGTGTCAACTGCAACAGCAGTGGTATCAACTGCAACAGCAGTAGTGTCAGCAGTAGCTTCTTTGGTTTCTCCAGAACAAGCAGCGAATACGCCTAATGCTAAAACGAATAATAATTTTTTCATTTTTTTAATTTTTAGATTGATTAATTACCTTTTAATACAAGAATAGTAAAAAGGTAACCTGATAATTCATTTTTTTTGAAAAAAAATATTTCGGTATTATTTTGGGTTACTTTTACGGTGTATCATGTATTAAAAGAGCAGACTTTGAAAGGGGATTTAAACGAATATGCATTATTGAAAGGATTGGCGAATAACGATTCAAAAGCCATTGAAACCATTTATAAAGAAAACTTTACTATGGTTCAAAATTTTGTCTTAAACAACAATGGCTCCTATGATGAGGCAAGAGATATTTTTCAAGAAGCAATGATTGCACTTTATGAAAAAGCTCAATTAAGTTCTTTTACGTTATCCTGTCAAATGAAGACCTATGTTTTTTCAATCTGTAAGCGGCTATGGTTCAAAAGATTACAACAATTAGGTAGGTTTAGCAATCATTTGGATGGTTTTGAGGAAACTGTAGCGGTTGAAGAAGATTTTGAAGCTCATGAGAAACGAAATGCTGAGTTTGCAATTATGGATAGAGCATTAAACAGCTTAGGGGAGCCCTGTAAAAGTTTGCTAGAAGGCTATTACATTAAAAAAATGGATATGCATGCATTGGCTGTGGAATTTGGATACACCAATGCAGACAATGCAAAGAATCAGAAATACAAATGTTTGATGCGATTAAAAAAAATGTTTTTTTCGCAATACAATATAGGAGAATAGTGATTATGGATGATGTTTTGTTATTAGACGCAATTGAAAGGTACTTGAGTGGCACTATGAGTATGGATGAATACGACCAATTTAATCAACTCCGTAAGCGCACACCTGAGATTGACCAAATGGTGGTGGAACATAATATGTTTCTTCACCAGATGGAATTGTATGCAGGATGTAGAAATTTAAAACACAATTTGTATGAAGTACATGAGAAATTACTAAATAGAGGTGATTTAAATGAGGGTGGAGCAATAAGTCCTAAAGGTAGAATTATTCAATTTTGGAATAAATATAGAAGGGTTACTGCTATTGCAGCATCTGTTGGGGGCGTGATTGCCTTGTTTATTAGTGGGCTAGCGGTGTACTTTTCTAGCACAGTTACTGACCCTAAATTGGAACAATTAGGCAAAGATTTGGAGGTTGTAAAAAAGAATCAGCAATACCAAGGCAATATTATTAATGAGGTAAAAACTAAAATCCCCCTCAATGCGAGGCTTTTAAGTGGGGGTTCTGGTTTCTTAATTGATGCAAAAGGATATATTATTACAAATGCACACGTTTTAAAAGGAACAGGAGCTGTAGTTGTAAACAGCAAAGGCGAAGAATTTAATGCGTCAATTATTCATGTAGATTTAGTTAAGGATCTAGCTATTTTGAAGATAAAAGACGATGATTTCACCCCTTTAAAAAATATTCCTTATCTCATTCAAAAGTCGAATTCAGATCTAGGAGAAGAAATATTCACACTGGGCTATCCAAGAAACGATATTGTTTATGGGATGGGGTATTTAAGTGCAAAAACAGGATTTAACGGTGATTCCCTTTCCTATCAAATTCAAATTAGTGCCAACCCAGGTAATTCTGGGGGGCCTGTATTTAATAAGGCGGGAGATATCATTGGAATTTTAAGCACCAGACAAGCACAAGCAGATGGTATTTCCTTTGCCGTTAAATCTCGAAATATCTATACAATACTGGAAGACCTTTACCAAAGTGATACTTCCATACAAGCCATAAAGTTCCCTGTAAAATCAATTCTTAAAGGGATGGATAGAAAAGCACAAATTCGCAAAGTTGAATCATGTGTATATTACGTGAAGGCTTACGGACAATAATGTAAATAGCCAATTCAGATACTAAAACAGACTTACAAAAACCCTTCGCAGCTTTTACGCCTAATCCCATAAAGATCTAGGATAAATGGCATTCTCAACCAAGGCAGTAATAGCCGACTGAACCCCAGGTGCATCTTCTTTATATGTAACCCCAAACCATTGTGAATTTGTAGGGAGTACTTTCAAAACCCCTTTACCAGATTCTATAAACAAATTGGCAACATAAGGAATAAAAAACTCTGATTTTAATTCTTGCCCCTTTTCTGCTAAAAACAATTGAAACATTTCTTCACAAAGTTGAATGAACCCAGGCGAGAAGCAGAAATAATTCATACTCACAATACTAGAAGCTGGTAAAGGAGTGATGCCATTTTCATCTTCAAAAACAATTCCAACTTCAGATCTATAAATCTTAGTTCGCTCAGAAATATTAGTCAGATTATGATTTAGATCTGCTGTGCATACGCCCCTACTCACACTTCCGTTCTCACTTAATGTTTTCTGAAGTTCGTAACCAACTAGCGCATAAGTGGACTCATTACATTGATTTTTTAAAAAATCTGCGGCCTTAAAGAATGCATCCACGCCATAATAATCATCTGCATTAATTACAGCAAATGGCTCATTTACTTTGCCCTTGCAACAAAGCACCGCATGAGCTGTACCCCATGGCTTTTCTCGCCCTGAAGGAACTGACTTTCCCTCCGTAAAAGACAATAAATGCTGGTATACATAATCGGTCTCAATTTTCCCCTTTAACTTAGGTTCGAAGATTTGCTTGAACTGGTCTGCAAAATCGGCTCGGATAATAAAGACTACTTTGCCAAATCCAGCTTTTATAGCATCATAAATTGAATAGTCCATGATGGTTTCTCCTGAAGGACCAAAAGACTGGATCTGCTTCATACTTCCATATCTACTAGCCATTCCAGCGGCTAAAATTACAAGGGTTGGTTTCATTTGTTTAGTTTTATTGGTTTTAGCCAACCAATTTGCTAGTAAACATTGCTGTTGGTAACAAATTTCGTTATAGCTGCGTTCATTCCATAGTTTTACAGACCCAAATTTATAGATTAATTTTTCATGATACATCAATCAAGTGGAAATCAGCCTTGAACAAATTACTTTAGAATCAGTCCCAAGCCTCTCAAAAAAAGGCTCCACCCTCTCTATACTTAGGCTAGATAAGGTTCATCCAGTAGTAAGCGGCAACAAATGGTTCAAGCTGAAGCATTATCTTGCTGAAGCCTTAGAAGCCAAAAAAAATACCATCGCCAGCTTTGGAGGAGCTTTTTCCAATCATATTGTGGCTTTGGCCTATGCCTGTAAAGAGCTGAAACTAGCTTCTGTGGGGTTTATTCGTGGAGAAGCGGCTGGCTCTATTACTTTAAAAGACGCTTCAGAGGCAGGCATGCAACTACACTATATCTCTAGAAATGATTTTTGTGATAAAAATCAGCTTAAAAATTTATACCATCAGCCTAATTGGTATTGGGTTAACGAAGGTGGCTATGGAAGCACTGGTGCTAAGGGAGCGTCTACTATTTTTGAAATTGTCAACCTTAATTCCTTTACCCATATTGTATGCGCAGTTGGTACAGGTACAATGATGGGGGGACTGATTGAAGCAGCCTACTCCCACCAAAAAATTATAGGTATTAGTGTTTTAAAAAATAATTTCTCCATTGAAGCAGAAGTAAAATTTCTTTTAAATAAGCAAGATCAGCCCTTTACCATTCTTTATGATTATCATTTTGGCGGCTACGCTAAACACACACCAATATTATTGAATTTTATGAACGAATTGTTTTTGAGTGAGGCACTGCCCACAGATATTGTGTATACGGGGAAATTGATGTTTGCAGTAAACGATTTGGTAGAAAAAAAATATTTTGGAGATGATGCCAATGTTCTGGTTATACATAGCGGTGGACTACAAGGCAATAGATCCCTTGCAAAAGGCAAATTGGTATTTTAAATACTCACCAATTTACAGTCAAATAATTTTTCGAAATTTTTTTTTATTCTATATTTTACTTGATCCATATCTACTTTTTCACCCAGTTCACGCTCAAGAGAGGTAACTGATTTTTGAGCTATCCCACATGGAACAATATGAGAGAAATAATCAAGATCGGTATTTACATTAAAGGCAAATCCATGCATCGTAATCCACCTGCTGCATTTAATACCCATGGCACAAATTTTTCGTTCCTTACCCTTTATATTCGGATCAAGCCAAACACCCGTTTCCCCAACACTTCTTTCCCCTTTTAAACCATATTCTGCCATGGTATAAATAATAATATCCTCTAATGTTCTGAGATACCAGCCCAAATCGGTTTTAAATCGCTCCAGATCTAGTATTGGATAGCCTACCAATTGACCAGGTCCATGAAAAGTAATATCTCCTCCCCTGTTTATATGAAAATATTCAATGCCCCTTTCCATACGGTTTGCCTCATTAATAAGTACATGCGCTTCTTTACCACTCTTGCCCAAAGTATATACAGGTGGATGTTCTACAAATAATAAATGATGCAAAGTAGGAATCTCATTTGCAGGGGTAGGATGCTCATTTTGGTAACGAAAAAGTAATTTAATATCTGTATTCTTCTTGAGCAAGATTTCTTGATAATCCCAAGCTTCTTTGTATCCCTTCACCCTAAAATCTTCGAATAACACCTCCTGTTGCATACCACAAAAGTAAATAAAACGATTTGGTTAACCCCTTCTACCACACTTTAATTGTTTAAATTCACTTGACCCCATCAACTATGGCCAATCAGCTTTAATTTTGCTTTATGCAGGTAGATACGGAACTATATTCAGAAGAACAGTCAGAAACCCTTTACGAGCGAAAAACATTTACAGTAGATAAAGGGCAGGAACCTTTTCGAATTGACAAGTGGATTCAAATGCATATAGAAGGGGCTACGCGAAATAAAGTGCAGCAGGGCATTGCGGCTGGCTTCTTAACGGTAAATGGCAAATCGGTTAAGTCTAATTACAAAATAAGGCCAGGTGATGAGATTGTTTTGATGAGTTTGATCAATCCAGATCGTACCATTCTTAAAGAAGAAAATATTCCACTTAATATTGTATATGAAGATGATGCCATAATGGTGATTAATAAACCAGCTAATATGGTTGTACATCCGGGTGTGGGCAATTTCAGTGGTACCCTTTTAAACGGAATTGCCTATTATTTAAAACAAAGCAATCCTACTTTAGATGAAGAAATATTACCTCGATTTGGATTGGTACACCGCATCGATAAAAATACAACTGGATTAATTGTAGTGGCTAAAACAGGTGAATCTGCCGCACACTTGGCCAAACAATTTTTCAACCATACCGTAAAGCGTAATTATATGGCTTTGGCATGGGGGAATATAGAATCGGAGGAAGGCACTATTGTAGCCCATATTGCACGCCACAAACAAAACCGCAAAGTATTTGATGCTTATCCCGAAGGTGAAATTGGGAAACATGCCATTACACATTATAAAGTAGTTGAAAGATTAAATTATGTTACGCTGGTAGAATGTATACTGGAAACTGGAAGAACCCATCAGATTCGTGTGCACATGAAGCATATTGGTCACACCCTGTTTAACGACTGGGAATATGGGGGTGATAGAATTTTAAAAGGCACTATTTATACCAAGTACAAACAGTTTGTAGAAAACTGTTTCAGCGCTTGCGCTCGATGTGCGCTTCACGCAAAAACGCTTGGATTTATTCACCCAACCACTGAAAAAGAAATGTTTTTTGAATCGCCCATACCGCCAGATATGGAAGCGATGCTTACAAAATGGAGGACTTACAGCAATAGTCGCCCCGCAGAAGACAACAGTTAATATTCACTCCCTATATTTGTATTACAAACGTTTGTATGAACCAACAACTTCGCAACAACTGGACTATCCAAGAAATTGAGTCCATCTACAATAGCCCTCTATTAGAATTGATATATAAAGCCGCTACATTACACAGAACGTTTAATGATACAGCCGAAGTACAGGTATGTACTTTATTGAGTATTAAAACTGGTGGCTGTAGTGAGGACTGCGCTTATTGTCCTCAAGCAGCTCGCTATACTACAGGTATAGATGTTCAAGCTTTGATGAAAAAAGAGGAGGTATTGGAATATGCCCAGAAAGCAAAAGATGCAGGTAGCACCCGTTTTTGCATGGGTGCAGCATGGAGAGAAGTAAGAGACAATCGTGATTTTGATCGGGTGCTTGACATGGTAAAGGGTGTAAATAAAATGGGGATGGAAGTATGTTGTACATTGGGTATGTTGACTGAAGATCAGGCCAAAAAATTGGCAGATGCAGGATTATATGCATACAATCATAACCTAGATACTAGTAAAGAGCATTACAGCGAGATTATTTCAACCCGAACCTATAACGATCGTTTAGAAACCCTAGATAACGTTAGGAAAGCGGGCGTAACGGTTTGTTGTGGTGGAATAATTGGGCTTGGAGAAACACATGAGGACAGGATAAAAATGCTATTTACACTTGCCACTATGCCTGAGCATCCGGAAAGTGTTCCTATTAATGCGCTGGTACCCATAAAAGGAACCCCATTAGAAAACAATGCTAAAGTGGATATATGGGATATGGTGAGGATGATTGCAACTGCTAGAATGCTAATGCCAAAAACTATGGTAAGGTTAAGTGCAGGAAGAACTGATATGAGTATTGCAGAGCAAGCACTTTGCTTTATGGCAGGTGCCAATTCAATTTTTGCAGGAGATAAATTACTCACTACACCAAATCCTAGTTTTGATGAAGACAACAGCATGTTTCAGTTACTGGGTTTAAAACCAAGGACTGCTTTTAAAGAAGAAAAACAATACTTGCGAGAAGCCGTTGAAGCATAAAAAATGTTTTAACAGTTTGTTTGCATTTTCAACCCTTTCGCTTGCAAAAGGTTTTGATAAAATTCAAGTTATTATCTTGTATTATACCAATCATTGTAGAACTTTGTAGCTATTTGAGTTATTTCTACCAAAGTAAATTCATTAAAATAATGCGTGCTGTATTCATTCTAATTTTTTCTACACTTGGGTTTATATCTATTGCCAACGCACAAATAGATATTCCCAAAGGCTGGCATTTATTAGATTATCAAACCGATTCTTTTTTGGGTATCAGCCTGAATAAAGCCTATCAATTCTTGCAATCGAAACATAAAATTGGACAGTCAGTTATTGTTGCCGTGCTCGATTCTGGTATTGACACTACACATGAAGACCTTAAAAAAATATTGTGGCGCAATCCTAAAGAAATTCCCAATAATGGAATTGACGACGACAAAAACGGTTATATTGATGATATATATGGTTGGAATTTTTTAGGGGGAAAGAATGGAAAAAGTTTAAAAAAAGCGGCTGATGAAAGATCTCGTGTATATCATAGATGGAAAGAACAATTCAATGGAAAATTAATTGATACCAATCAACTTAATAAAGATGAGAAGCAGCATTATAAAATTTGGCGAAAAGCGGCTGATGAACTGAATTTTAGCCAAGAAGAACAAATGGATTTGCTTTTTATTGAAGTCACCGCAAAAGCATTACACAGACACGATAAAGTATTGAGACAGGAACTGGGTATTGAAGAATTTACTTGCGAGAAAATTGAAAGTTTTGAACCTACTACTAAAACAGCAAAAGAGGCAAAGCTCGGTTTTCTCACCGTAATGAAAATGATGGGTATAGATCCTGAAGAAAAAAACACCAATACCCTGCATGAATTAGATGAATATATTGAAGGGAAAAAAGCAAGTTTTGAATCCAAAGAAAAAGCACCCCACAACTATCGGCAAGAAATTGTAGGCGATGATTATTTCAATTTGGCCGACAGATTTTATGGCAATAATGATGTGATGGGACCAGGTCCAATGCATGGAACACATGTTTCAGGTATTATTGGGGCACAAAGAAATAATGGAATAGGTATGGATGGGGTGGCTGACCAAGTAAAAATAATGACTCTACGCGTTGTGCCAGACGGTGATGAATACGATAAAGACGTTGCACTGGCAATAAGATATGCAGTAGACAATGGAGCAAAAGTTATAAATATGAGTTTTGGAAAATCCTTTTCTCCAGAAAAAAGATGGGTAGACAGTGCGGTACGTTATGCAGAACAAAAAGACGTATTGTTGATTCACGCATCAGGCAATGAGTCAGAAGATTTAGATATAAAAGAAAATTTCCCAAACCCTTGGTTGGCTCAATGGCATACAAAGGCAACCAATTATATTACGGTAGGTGCAAGTAGTGATGTGAAAATTGAAAAGAGTATTGCTGCTGATTTTAGTAGCTATGGAAAAAACAATGTCGATATTTTTGCTCCTGGTGTAAAAATCTATTCTACTTTCCCTGGGGGAAATCAATATGCAAATTTAAAAGGAACTAGCATGGCTACTCCTGTGGTAACAGGATTGTCAGCTTTACTTCGCTCCTACTATCCAAACCTTACCGCAGCTGAAGTAAAAAATATTATTGAGCAATCAGCCTATATTCCAAACGCAACAATGGATTGTATAAACCCAGGAATAGAAAGCAAATCTAAACAGCCTACTTCACTTAGCATGCTTTGCAAAACTGGTGGCATTGCCAACGCATACCAAGCCGTAGTTATGGCAAGTGAATTGAAATTTATTACCGCACCTATCAAATCAGAAAAGACGGTAGGCACAATAAAAATAAAAAAATAATCATGTTTAAACCGCAACTGGGCGACTACGGAGTTTTTTATGAAACTTATGTGAAACTGGTTGGCGTAAACACAGCCAAAGAAGCTGTAACCACATACGCGCACCCACTTTGTTTTTTCTTTGTGAATCTGCCCGAAGAAAAGGCCGATTATTGTTATGCTGTAGGGAAATGGAGCTTGAAAGACCTCTTGCAACATTTGATTGATACGGAAAGAGTAATGTGTTACAGGATGATGAGGATTGCCAGAAAAGATAGTACCCCGCTTGCAGGATTTGATGAGAACTTATATGCTATGAATGCTTGTGCAGGAGACAGAAGTTTTGTATCGTTAAAGGAAGAATTCAAAGCACTCAGAAAATCTACAGATCTTTTAATACAATCTTTAACAGAAAATCAATTGAGTAATAAAGGTATAGCCAGTGATCATAAAATTACTGCGAATGCATTGGCATTTATTATTTTCGGCCACCTATTGCACCACAAAAAAATAGTGGAAGAAAGATACCTTTAATCATAGCTAACAATAGGTTTATTGGCTATTTTACTGTTAACAAAAACAGCTCTGCTTGAAAGTCAGAGCTGTTTAATTTATAGGGGGATATTTGGGTTTTATTTAGCAAATAAATGGACTGCTATCTGCACATCTTTTGCTACGTTACCTACGCCATAATTGATACCAAATAAGGTTCTATCCATGCTGAAGAAAGCTTCTCCAAAAAAACCTTTCTCGTCTGCATTTCTAATATTGGCTTGAAAACTAACTGGCAAACTGGCTCCTTTGAGACTTAAAATACCATTAATAGTAGCAGCAGATTCTCCACTATATGAAACAGTAGTAATTTTATAAGAGGCTTCGCCATATTTGGCTACGTCAAAGAAATCAGCCGCTTTCAAGTGGCCTTCTAATTTTACACCAGCTCCATCTGTTACTTTCAAATTGGCAAGATCAATTACAAATTCGCCACCAACCAACTTCCCAGCATTCACTTGAACAGTGCCGCTTTTAATAGAAAAATAGCCAGTATGAAAATCATTCTTTTTTGAGCCCACCCAGTCAACGCGACTTTTATCAGTCTGTACGTTATAAGTAACCAAATCTTTGGTTTTTAAAATTCCACTAAATGAGTAAATTCCTGCTAATAGTACTGCACTCAGTAGCACGGTGATAAATTTTTTCATGATTGATGATTTTAATAATTTTAATTTGTAAAGCTAAGTTATTTAATGTTACAACATTAATAATAAAAGGTTTAAAAAAATGCTAGTTTCTCTTATCTTCGCAAAAATTGTTCCATATGAATCTTCATGAGTACCAAGCCAAAGAATTACTCAAAAAATACAATGTTCCAGTACAAGAAGGCATAGCTGTTGACACAGTGATGGCAGCAGAAGAAGCTTATCGTCAAATAAAGACCCAAACAGGCAACAGCTTTGCGGTTGTGAAAGCCCAAATACACGCGGGAGGACGCGGTAAAGGTAAAATTGTAGGTACCGAACAACGTGGAGTAGCAGTAGCTAAAAATGGGGAAGATATTACCAATATTGCAAAAAATATTTTAGGTGGAACCTTGGTTACCATTCAAACGGGAGAAGTTGGAAAAAAAGTAAGTAAAATTTTAATTGCACAGGATGTATACTACCCTGGTCCAAATCCTGTAAAGGAATTCTACCTTTCCATTTTACTAGATCGAGCCAAAGGTGTGAATGTAATTATGTATAGTACCGAAGGTGGAATGGATATTGAAGAAGTTGCACATAATACCCCCGAGAAAATTTTTAAAGAGTGGGTACATCCCAGTGGTGGTCTTCAAGGATTTCAGGCAAGAAAAATTGCTTTCAATTTAGGATTAAGTGGAGATGCATTTAAAAGCTGTGTGAAATTCGTTACCAATTTATACAACGCTTATATAGGTCTTGATTGTGGTATGTTGGAGATTAACCCTTTGTTTAAAACAAGCGATGAAAAAATTATCGCCGTTGATTGCAAAATGAATATTGATGACAATGCTTTAATGCGTCACCCAGATATAGCAGCTCTTAGAGATATTAGCGAAGAAGATCCTACAGAAGTAGAGGCGGGGCAGTTTAACCTGAATTTTGTAAAACTAGATGGCAATGTAGGTTGTATGGTAAACGGAGCTGGGTTGGCAATGGCTACGATGGATATGATTAAGTTAAGCGGTGGAGAACCAGCCAACTTTTTAGACGTAGGTGGTAGTGCCAACGCTCAAACCGTAGAAGCTGGTTTCCGTATTATTATGAAAGATCCAAACGTAAAAGCCATCTTAATTAATATTTTCGGGGGTATTGTTCGGTGCGATCGAGTGGCGGCTGGCGTAATTGAAGCATTTAATAAATTGGGGAATATTAATATACCCATTATTGTTCGTTTACAAGGCACCAATGCTGTTGAAGCAAAAAAATTAATAGATGAGAGTGGATTGAAAGTACAATCTGCTATTCAACTTAGCGAAGCAGCCGAGCTGGTAAAGCTGGCAGTTGCTTAATTATCATACGTATTCACCACGGTAAGTGCCCTTACTTCTGTAAGGGCACTTACCGTATATTGCAACCCAGTTTTCAGCTCCACACAAGCAAACCGTTTTCTTCTTAATGCGCCTTTCTTAAACACTTTTCCATTTTCTAAAGCAAATAGCGCACCCAGCGGAAGTGCAGATAAATGCTGAACCCCTTCCTTTTGTTGCTTATTATACTTACGCAGTACCAGTAACAAATCTGTCTCTCCATTTGCCGTAGCTGCAGGTGATATAATAGACTTTTGTAATGCTTTTACAATTTCATCAGGAAAAACACCAAAGCCAATAAAATCAACCAGCAATTTGCTGTAAGCCCCTTTCCACTCCCTCCCATGTGGATCTACCTTGTTTTTATACTTTTCAAACGTAAGTAAATGGCCAATTTCATGCAGTAATGTGATGAGAAATTCATACGGATTCAGGTTCCCATTCACACTAATCCGATGGTTGCTTCCTTGATGCGCGTGGCGATAATCACCCAAAACTGATTTCCTGCTCTTTGCTACCGTTAGGTGTACTTTGTATAGCTGCAAATATGCTACTACTTTCTCAAAACTATTCTCAGGAAGAAATCGTTCCAAGTCTTTGAGTGGATGTTCAATTGCCGCCATGCTTAGATGGGGGTTTTAGCTTCATTGCTATTCGTACTTCAATCCAAGTATACACTAAATAGAGTGCCATACTAATAAATAATGCAGTAGAACTTTTATTGGTTCCCGCTCTTTGCAAATAAATAAATGTGGCGGCTCCTAATATAAATAATTTCATAATCATCGACCCCATCACTCCCCTTACCATTGCGTATGGATTTGCAGTTTTCATTGCCATCAGTTGCAACAATAGTCCAGTTACTGCAATAAAAAACAACAATACATTTGCAACAAATACTACTAATGGATCAACGCCATATTCTACTGCATGCATGAGTTTCGCAATAATACAAGCACCACTCATCAGTAGAAATAACAGTATTATAGGTTTGAAAATATATAATTGCTCTTTTTTCATATTAGGAGGTTCAATAATTAGAGGGTTCTTCTTTGGGCAAAACAAGTGGTATTGTATCAAGTGTAGCGGGCATATTTCCTGATAAAACTTTTTTTACCCCTTCAAGATATTGTTCCTTGTAACGGATTTCTTGATCCAATGAATCGGTGCGCAATTTTAAAAGTTGGAGTGCCGTTCTGCTCTCCTTGGTTCCATAACCAGGGATATAATATTTTAAAGGTGAAAAAGAAATTAAAGCTATGGTAAGACCAACCAATAATACAAATACGGTACTCAAGCCTATGTACACACTTAGTCTTGACAAACGAAAAGCCACTACTTCTTCATAAGTATCATCGTTCATTACCACAAGTCGGTAAGTATTCCTCAACCGCTTAAATGTATTTTCAGTATCTAGTTGCTTCATTTTATAAAAACTGGTTAAAGGTAGTGATTGGAGTTGTTTTATACTGATATGATACCGAAATAACTGTAATTTTAGTCGATTTTTATGCGCCCATTAACCCATATTAGCCGAGTAGCCTTCATTGGTTGTATAGTATGCTGCTGTTTTCAGTTGTTGGCTCAACCATACACCAGTATTGAAGTAAGCAAGCCCGAAAAATACCGGAATAGGCTTTTACCAGCAGAAAAGAGTGGAAATAAAAAATTTACCATCCCCAAGCGATTGTACAATAACACCGTAAGTGAGTATAATTATTATTTTAATGCCAATAATAAGCTCAACGATATTGTAGCCCTTGCGAAACAAAATTTCAAGGACGACTATACCCAACTCCTCCCTTTTTACAATTACAGTCTCGCCGAGACTGCAAAAGGGCAAATTGACAGTGTTTTATACAAATGTACCGCTGGCATTTTATTGCATGATCTAAGGAGCGACTGGGTTGATCGTTTCTATCTATTGATGGGCAATGCTTATCTGCATCGGCAAGATTTTGATTCCGCCTATCAGGTATTTCAATACATCAACTATTCATTTGCGCCCAAAGATGATGGTTATGATATTCCAATTGGGAGTAATATTAGTAGTAGGAATGGGTCTTTCTCCATTGCTACTAATGAGAAAGGAAATATCTGGAAAAAAATCAGTTCAAATTTACCCGCTAGAAATGAAAGTTTTTTATTCCAAGTTCGGAATTTAATAGAACAGAAAAGGTTTCCAGAAGCTGAATCTTTACTAGAAATTATTAGAGCCGACAATCAATTCCCCAGCAGATTAAAAAATAAATGGTATGAAATGGAAGCATACCTAAACTATACAGAACAGCATTACGACAGTGCCGCTTACTTTATTATTAAAGCTTTACCAACCACAGAAAATAAAGCAGAAGCCGCCAGATGGGAATATTTAGCCGCACAAATGATGGCTATCGCTGGTAAGGATTCAACTTCAATAAGCCTTTTTGAAAAAGCAATTAAACATACTACAGACCCATTAATGGATGTAAATGCAAGACTAAATATTGCTTCCCTATCGGCAGAAAACAAGCCCAATGCAGTACAACAGAACCTGAAAGAGCTTTTAATTATGGCCAAAAGAGACCGATACCAAAATTATCGTGATATTATTTATTATGCTGCCTCAGAGCTCGAAATAAAGCAAAAAAGATTACCAGCTGCTGAGCAATTATTGTATAAAAGCATTGAAGCAATTGACAACAATGAATTGCAAAAAGCAAAATCTTATTTATTATTAGCTGATATAGCCTATCTCCAAAAAAAATACATACCTGCAGCCAACTATTATGATAGTGTATCAATTGGAATACTAGATACTGCTCTCCAAAAAACAGCAGCATTTAAAAAACTAACTTTAAAAAACATTGCTGCTAATTTTACTAGTATAAATAAAGAAGATAGTTTGCAAGCCATTGCCAACCTACAAGAGTTTGAACGAATGGCTCTATTAAAGAATTTACTAAAAAAACTAAGAAAAGAAAAAGGGCTCAAAGAGCCAAATGCTGAAATTAATTTTGGCAGCAATTTTATAGAAGTACCTACAAATGATATTTTCCAAACAGCTAATACCGACTTTTATTTTGCAAGTTCTAATTTAAAAACTAAGGGGGTAAGTGATTTTAAATTAAAGTGGGGGAACCGTCCTAATATAGATCATTGGCGACGCCAATCTGCTGTAGATAGGAGTTTTAGTAATAAGGTAATTGAGCCATCTGATGCTTTAGCACAGATTGATCAACAAAGTGAAGCCGAAAAAGAAATCAGCATTGAAGCATTAATGATAGATCTCCCACTATCTCCCGATAAAGTATTAAAATCAAATGAAAAAATCTTACAGGCACTTTTGAAAAATGGCGCAATTTTTCAATACCAATTAGAAGATATTGATGCTGCAATTACTATGTATGAGGCAATAGCAAAGCGGTTTCAAGAGCATCCAATTTTAGAAGAATTATGGCTTGAATTAAGTAACTGCTACAGAAAAAAAGGAGATTTCATAAAAGCCGACTCGGTAAAAAAGCAATTGACTTCATTTTATCCGTCAGGAAAATTTAATGCCAATTTACAAGAGAACGCCAACACAGTAAATGCAAAAGCAATAAAGATATATACACATATTTACAATATATTTTTAGAAGGTAAATTTGAAGCGGCAAATGAAGAAAAAATACGCGCTGACAAGCTGTACGGAAAAACTTTTTGGACACCTCAATTATTGTTTATAGAAGCGATCTATGATATCCGCCAACGAAAAGACAGTACTGCAATCAACAAACTATCACAAATAATTAGCTTGTTTGGAAATTCCGAAATTGCGGAAAAAGCCAATAATATGATTTTAGTTTTAAATAAAAGAACTGAAATTGAAAGCTATTTAACGCAATTAGATGTGGAGAGATCCGAGGATATCCCCACCAGAAAAATTGATTTAAATACCACCACTACTGCACCCATACCTGTGAAAAATACCACCAATATTCAAGTTAAGATTCCAGAAAATTTACCGGCCACTGCTCCTACAATTGAAAACAAAAAGACAGGAATAAACCCAGCCCTAGATACTTACCAATTTAATGCCAACGACACACAATATGTTGTTGTTATATTAGATAAAGTGGACCCTGTATTTATCACAGAAGGCAAAAATGCATTCAATCGATTCAACCAAGAACGATATTATTCGCAAAAAATACCCTTAAACGTTTTACCGATAACCGAATCATTACAACTACTTTTAATGGGCCCTTTTTTAAACGCAGCAGATGCAACCACATATATTGATAAAACCAAACCCTTAGCAGAAAGCAGAATTATTCCATGGCTGGCAAAAGAAAAATACAGGTTTATTATTTTAAGTACCAGCAACCTTTTATTATTAAAACAAAAAAAGGAAATAGCTACTTATTTGAAATTTTTAAGTACGTTATTCCCTGATAAATTTTAAAATAGTTTTAATTAGTTAGTGTTTGTTTTTAAATTGACTTATTTTTAACGTATGACCAGACCGGTAAAAATTTTTTGGCGCATTTTTTTAGGGGGATTTGCTTTGGTAATCTTGCTATTGCTCATGCTTAATTTTGGATGGATTGGCAGCATGCCAGACTTAGAAGATATAGAAAACCCCAGTGCTTCTTTGGCATCTCAAGTATATGCAGAAGACGGAACTTTAATGGGAAAGTATTACATAGAAGATCGTATAAACGTACAATACAAAGATATAAGCAAGCACGTAGTTGAAGCCTTAATTGCTACAGAAGATGAAAGATTTTACGATCATAGTGGCATTGATGCGCGCTCATTGGGTAGGGCTTTTTTTTATTTAGGAAGTGAAGGCGGAGCCAGTACAATAACCATGCAGACTGCCAAGAATCTCTTCACAGAAAATTGGAGTACTAAAAATTTTATTTTAAGAGGTTTTCAAAAAATAAAAGAGTGCATAATAGCCGTGAAATTAGAAAAAAATTTCACCAAGGAAGAAATTCTCACCCTTTATTTAAATACAGCTGCCTTTAGTGGAAATGTTTATGGGATTAGAAATGCGGCAAAAACATTTTTTCAAAAAGAGCCAGACCGTTTAAAAGTAGAAGAGGCCGCAGTGCTTATTGGAATGCTTAAGGGTGCCACGCTGTACAATCCAATGAGAAACCAGAAACTCTCTTTTGACAGAAGAAATACGGTACTAAACCAAATGGTGAGAAATAAGTTTTTAGACGCTACAGAAGCAGATCAATTAAAGCGACAAACCATTGAACTCAACTATAAAAAATTAGATGAAACAACGGGCTTAGGCCCATACTTTCGAATGATACTAGGAGAGGAAATGAAAAAGTGGTGCAAGGAAAAAATTAAAAACAATGGTGATCACTATGATTTGTACCGAGACGGATTAAAGATATATACTACCATTAATCCAAGAATGCAAATGTACGCAGAAGAATCTGTTTCCAAGCATATGAGCTATATGCAGAAACTCTTTAATACACAAGCCAATATTCGTACGGGTAGTATCTGGAAGGGTTTTGAATCTAACTTAGAACAAGCCATTAAACAAACAGATCGTTGGAGAAACCTCAAAAGAGAGGGACTATCAGATGCTGAAACCAAGCGAACTTTTTACGAAAAAATACCTATGCGTGTTTTTGCTTGGAACAACAACCGAGGAATGGATACGCTGATGACTCCATTCGATTCTATTAAATACCACAAACAAATGCTTCAAGCAGGCTTTATGGTTATGGATCCGCTAAATGGCCAAGTAAAAGCATGGGTGGGTGGCATTGACTTTAAAACCTTTAAATACGATCATGCCAATATCAATACCAAGCGCCAAGTAGGTTCTACCATTAAACCATTATTATACAGCCTCGCCATTGAAGAAGCAGGACTCACTCCTAATTCGGAAGTACAAGATGTACAACAAAATTTTGGAGAATATGGGATGGTCCCTAATACTTCCAAAACCTGTACAGGAGGTACAATGCCCATGGCATTGGCACTGGCAAAGTCGCGCAACTGTGCATCGGCTTACATAATGAAGCAATTGGATAATACAGCTAACAATGGTGCAAAAAGATTTGTAGAATTTTTACAGAAATGTGAACTTAAAACCAAGATAGACCCTTATCCCTCCATTGCTTTGGGTGCTTGTGAAATTTCTTTGTTTGAAATGATGCAAGGCTACAGTATGTTTCCAGGCAGAGGCTTCAATGCAAAGCCAATGTATATTACAAGAATAGAAGATCGCAATGGGAATGTACTAGCTACTTTTACACCAAAACGAAAAGAAGTAATTAGTGATGTAACCGCTTACTCCATTATAAAAATGATGCAAGGGGTGTTAACCAATGGAACAGGTGCAGGTATTTGGGGATATGGCATTCCAGCTGGTTTACAAGTAGCTGGCAAAACAGGAACTACCAACAATAATAGTGATGCTTGGTTTATAGGGTATACACCGCAATACCTTGCGGGTGGATGGGTTGGTTGCGATGATCGTTTTATTCGCTTCAACAGCAAAAATGGGGAAGGTGGAAGAGCCGCTATGCCTATTTGGGCTTATTTTTTTAATAAAGCTGCTGCAGATCCAAATTGTGGCATAGACACCAAATTGTCCTTTATTAAACCAGATGTTATGAGCAATGACATTTTTATTGATTATATGAATGGAACAAACCCTATTTTGGGTGGGGAAGGAGAAGATATGGGAACAGGTAATTCAGAGGATTATGAAATTCCACTAAATATTAAACCTGAAGAATTGGGTGCTGAATCTCAATATATTATAGAGGACAATAAAAAACCAATGGATAATAAAGATAAAAAACCAGTAGTACCTCCAAGCTCCAATCTACCAGGAACCAAGACCGCTGATAAACCAAAAACCATTATGCCACCCCCTATTAAGAAACCTGGAGTAAATCGTTAATCTTTCAGTATCACTATTCCAAATTGCTGTTCTATTCCTTTAGAAATATGGTAAATATGGTTGATCCATTCTCTTCCATATTGTGCATAATAGCTTGAAAAATTTGCATGCCGTTCCTGTAGATTATCCATAGGGAATAGCTGCGTTTTAAGAGACTCAATCTGTTTGATATCGGTTTCGAATTTTCTTTTTTCGGCGCGTAATATTTTTTTCTCTACTGCTTTGAGTTGCTTGATGGCCTTTACTTTTAGTGCAAGAATATGTTCTCCTAATGAAACATCCACCTGATTTACCCTATCAAGCAATTGCTGATAAAAAATCTCCATATTTTTTTGTTCAATTGCCAGTTCAAGTTGGTTGCTGCTATGCAATTTTACATGTTTATTTATAATTGTGAGGGTAGATTGAAAAATGGCAGCGTAATCAATACCCAATGCTTGTAAGTTTTGCGCTTGTTTTTGCTTTACAATTAAAAAAGAATTCCGCAGCATCAATACAGGGTATGCAACCCCAATTGTATTAAAAACATCTTTCAATTCAAGCCAATAAGCCAACTCACCTCCCCCGCCAATAAAAGCAATATTGGGCAGAATGGTTTCTTGAAAAGCCCCCCGTAAGATAACGTTGGGACTAAACCTTTCTGGAAAAGAAGATAGTTCTGCTAAAATCTCAGCTTTACTGAATGATTTTTCAAGTGCTACTATCTCATAACGATCGCCAATAAGTTCAATGCGCTCCCGTTTATCATTCAATAAATAGAATAGGTTAATGGGGCGACCAGCAGCTTGAACTTTATAATTTTTCTGTAATTGATGGGCAGTTTTCTGTACAATGGATTGTGAAAATTGTTCCGTTAATTCTTTTCGTATTACAGGGGCAAATTCAGCTTTTAGCAAGCGATTATCTGGTATCAATATTACCAATCCAAATTCCCCAAATAAGGCATTTACCAACTCCAGTGTAGCCTGTTGTATGGTTTTGTTTTCGGTGTAGCAGGTTGAAAATAAATCGGCTAGCTCATTGCCAAAAGGCAGCACCCCTATTTGTCCCCTTATGGCAGTTATTAATTTAATAAAATAGGCATCCACTTTCATCCTTCCAACAGCTCCCGTTTGTTTGGTTTCCCAAACCAAATGTTCACTGCCAATATTCGCAAAGCCCAATTCATCTAAGTCTGCGTCTTCACTTCCCATATAATATACGGGTACAAAATAATTTTCAGGATGAAGTTGTGAGAGTTCTTCTGCCAGTTTAATGGTGTGAATAATTTTATAAATAAAATATAAGGGACCCGTAAAAATATTAGGCTGGTGTGCAGTGGTAACACTAAAAGTAGTAGCAGTAGATAATGAGTTAATATTTTTTTGAACAGCTGCTGATAAGTTAATTCCTGCATATTGAGCGTTCAATGTATCTACCAAAACTTTTCGGTTGATGGGTTGCAATTTTTTAGCCTCTAATGCCATAGCCAACCCTTCCTTATTTGATGTATGCAAGTAGAATTCCCTCAAATTTTCATGCTGATGTAAATAATCAATCACTATTTTAGAGAAGAACCCAGTGGTTTCGTATGGCAAAAAGGAGCAACTACAATCCATATTGATGGTAAAAATACAGATTCACAAGGTAATAATGATTGTTTTAAAGGCGGTTTTAAGAAATCAGAACTGAAAAAGGCATTTGCAAACTTCGGAGCAATTCAAAACTAATTCAATAGGGGTTACAAAAAATATATCCAAATGCCAGTCATACTCTTTTCCTGCATTGTGCATGGATTGTAGAAATTGAATTCTCCCCTTATTTAATTGTGTGTAGAATGAACAACTGTATAAATCAATAGCCAGTACTCGCATAAGAATAGCCGATCAAGAAAATGATCGGCTATAAAATGTGCCCCGGAACGGAATTGAACCGTTACTCGCGTTGCGGCGAACAGGATTTTAAGTCCTGCGTGTCTACCAATTCCACCACCGGGGCTGCCAAAAAAAATCCCGCCCGGTAAACGAAGCGGGATTCGCTGAGCGAAAGACCAGGCTCGAACTGGCCACCCCGACCTTGGCAAGGTCGTGCTCTACCAAATGAGCTACTTTCGCATTATTATAAGAACTAAATTGGGAGTGCAAAAATAACCAACTGTAGTTCTTGGCAAAATTTTTTTCTAACTATTTATATTCAGGCTTGTATTTTGAACTAGACTGAACCTCTACAGTAGGCTTTCCCTTGTAACGCTGGTTGTACATTCTAAAGCTGCATCCACCCACAAATGCCAGCAAACAAAATACCTGTAGATAAAATAGAAACCGGGAAGAATTTACCCAGTTTTTAGAAAAGTCTTTTTGCTCGTGTTCAATGATTTCCTGTGACATAGTATAGAATTGCATTGCAAAAATAAGGTATGCAGTTAAATTATCATGGCTTTGTGGATATAATTTCTAGAAATCGTTGCTTGCTTTGAAAAAAATAGTTCCAAACCACCGATCTAGCATACACCCCATTTAAGGATTGTAAAGCTGGTTTTGGCTTTGCATTCCACTCAAACCTTGTTATAAACCAATATACAAAAGCAATATGCGCTTTTACAATGGCCGAAAAAAAATAAGGCTCTCCAGTAAGCAACCCTTTCCATGCCGATACCGCGTCTAGCAAAAAACGATAAGGCAGTTTCCACCACAGCTCACGCCCTGGCAGATTTTTACTCATCATAATTAAATTGTTCCTGAAATTCAAATACACTTTTCTACCCCCACGCGGCAATGTTCCTGCACCCAAATGATATACCACCGAATCAGTACATGCCATAATACCATAACCAGCTATCTGCATTCTCCAACATAAATCTATTTCTTCTTGGTGTGCAAAAAAATAAGGATCAAAGCCTTTTAGTTCATGAAATACCTTTGCTCTTACAAACATTGCAGCACCTGACGCCCAAAATATTGGTTCAGTTGTATTGTATTGACCCTTATCATGCTCACATATATCAAATACCCTCCCTCGTGAAAATGGATATCCCAAATAATCAATCCATCCGCCCGCAGCTCCCGCATATTCAAAAAGAGCAGGATGGTTATAAGATAAAATTTTAGGCTGACAAGCTGCGATGTTTTTATCGGCCTCCATTAATGCTATTATAGAACCTACCCAGTTTTGAGCTACCGCCACATCTGAATTTAATAAAATATAGTAGTCGCTCTCCACCTGTTGCAATGCCCAATTATATCCCCCAGCAAATCCTTCATTCTTTGTGTTCTGTAAAATTCTTACACTGGGATACGCAATCTGCAAATAGGCAACAGAATCATCGGTTGACCCATTGTCTGCAACTACCACTCCTAGTTGGGGATAATTGGTAGCCATTACAGAAGGTAGAAACTGCTCTAAATAATTCCTACCGTTAAAGTTTAATATAACAACCGTTACCGTTACGCTCATTGCTGCGAAAATACAACCTATTGCGCTAAGATTGTTTTTCGCCTACAGCTATCCCTCCCTTACATTTATAATCGTCCCGAACAGGCGTAAATACATCTAGCATAAAACAATCTGTTATTCCCACTCCACTGTGGGGAATATTGGCGGGAATTACAAATACATCGCCCACCGTTAGACGATGAACTACCCCATCCACTGTTAATTCGAATACTCCTTCCAACACATAGCTCACCTGCTCATGCATATGTGAATGCAAAGGAAGTAAGTGACCCAATTTTACCCTAACATGAGAAAAACTAGCGTTGGTTGTATGAATTAAATGCGCATCATATCCTGCCACCAATTCTATGGGGGGAATATTATTAATTTTAAAAAGAGGCATACGTATGAATTTGTGTTAAGAATAAAATAAAAGGAGGCTTTTATAAAGATTTACCAACTATAGGTGAAATACTACAAAATTCTATAAAAATTTTGAATATTTTTCCGCCGGTAAATTAAATAATAAATATGAGATCCTTAATAGATAGTTCTCTCGGCCGATTTAGGTTGATTGGTTTTGCAGAAGGAGCTTCCCTGCTTTTTCTGGTTGCTATTGCCATGCCACTAAAATATTTTGCACAATATCCTCAAGCGGTAAAACTAGGGGGACTGATTCATGGAATTTTTTTTATCCAGTACCTTTACCAAGCATATGTGGTGAAAGAAGATAAAAATTGGTCTCATAAAACACTAGCCCTTGCTTGCTTCGTTGCTTTCCTCCCTTTTGGTACTTTCATTTTTGATAAATGGTTGAAGAAACAACCCCACTAATTATTTGGTTGGTAATTTTAAGTTATTTTCGCGGGTAATATGAAGAAAATAGAGCTGGAAATAGTAGCGCTTTCGCATAGCATTACACAAACCCATTCCTACGCAGTTGTATTAGGAGAAACAAATGGACTGAGAAGATTACCCATTGTAATAGGTGGCTTTGAAGCCCAAGCTATTGCCGTTGCACTAGAGAATATGCATCCAAGCCGCCCCCTCACGCATGATCTCATGAAAAATTTCATGAATGCATTTGGGGTGGAATTACAGGAAATTATTATCAACGATTTGCAAGAAGGTATTTTCTATTCAAAACTCATTTGTTTCACTGCCAATGACACCGTTGAAATTGACAGTAGAACCAGTGATGCACTGGCATTGGCGGTTAGATTTGGTTGCCCTATATATACTTATGAAAATATTTTGGAAAGTGCGGGCATTGCTATGGAAGATGGTGCAACTCCTAAAAACAAGGGCGAAGCGGTAGGTATTGAAGAAACAGGCAGCGACCGAGACGATCTCAGCTCACTTTCTGTTGAATCACTTCAGTTATTGTTAAACGAAGTTTTAGATGCGGAAGATTATATTCGAGCCATTGCAATAAGAGATGAGCTTAACAAACGCAAATAAAATACTGCAATGATCTGCTTCCCCAACTGCAAAATAAACCTTGGCCTGAATATTAAGGGCAAAAGAGCAGACGGATACCATAACCTTGAAACCGTTTTTTATCCTTTGCAACTAACAGACGCACTGGAAATAATTGAATCAGATACCGCCGATACTTCTTTGCAATCCTACCCAGTTTTTTCTACATCCGGTGCCCCCATTCCCGGTGATCAAAGCAATAACTTGTGCATCAAAGCCTACCAACTCTTAAAAAAAGATTTTCCCTTATTACCATCCATAAAAATTCACCTTCACAAAGCAATCCCAATGGGTGCTGGCTTGGGTGGCGGAAGTGCAGATGCCAGTTTCACACTTCAATTATTGAACAAAAAATTCAACCTCAACCTTTCCTTGTCTCAATTGATTGATTATGCAATTCAGTTGGGCAGTGATTGCCCTTTTTTCATACCCAACCAACCCTGTTTTGCCGAATCACGCGGTGAAATACTCAGTCCACTCACCCTCAACCTCTCTGCCTACACTTTCGTACTGGTTCACCCTGCCATACATATCAATACTAAATGGGCATTTGAACAAATAAAGCCCGTGCAACAAACCCCTTCCATTAGAGAAATCATTGCAAGTCCAATAGGAAATTGGAAATCAACGCTTGTGAACGATTTTGAAGCACCTATTGCCGAAGCTTTTCCCGAAATAAACCATATTAAAAATAAACTTTACCATACGGGGGCAGTATATGCAAGCATGAGCGGTAGTGGAAGCTCCGTTTTTGGTATTTACCCAAAAAATACTACCCACAATATCCATCTTCACCTCAACCATAGAATAGATGAAATTAAAACAGATGGGTAGCATTATAACCAGACAACCCTAGCAAAATAATAGACAATAAGCGTTAAAAAAGCATTCGTATTAAAAATAATTCAATAAAAAAGTTGTTTTACAGAACAAAATCTAATAAAACCCGAATTACATAAAATTTATTTTTCTGATCCCTCTTTTATTTTTAACTTAGTCGGGATTGCCAGTCATTATTTTTTTCATTTTTAATTAGGTTGCATGTTGAAAGCCAATATTAATAATGGCATGTACGATCCTGCTTTTGAACACGATGCCTGCGGCATCGGATTTGTTGCCAATATAAAAGGCCACAAGTCTCACCAGCATATCTCTGATGCCCTTACCGTTTTAGAAAATATGGAGCACCGCGGTGCTTGTGGTTGTGAGAACAATACCGGCGATGGTGCTGGCATTCTTTTTCAAATTCCCCATGAATTTTTCTTTGATGAATGCTTACAGTTCGGAACCCATCTTCCCCAACCGGGCAAATATGCTTGTGGAATGATTTTCTTTCCAAAATCTGTAGGGCTAAGAGAAGAATGCAGAGACATCTTTAACAGAGCCGCTGAAAAATTGGGCTTAGATATTCTCAGCTACCGAAAAGTACCCGTTAATAAAAAAGATATTGGCCCTACCGCCTTATCGGTAGAACCTTGTATGGAGCAGGTGTTTATTGCTTGCCCTGACCATATCAACAATACCGAAGAATTTGAGCGCAAACTTTTTGTACTCAGAAACTATGCATCGCATACTATTAACAATACCGTTCGCAAAGACGATATTGGATTTTATATTGTTTCCCTCTCTGCAAAAACCATTATTTACAAAGGCCAGCTTACCAGCACACAAGTGCGGGATTATTTTCCCGACCTCAACGATAGAAGAGTGGTTTCTGCATTCGGGCTTGTTCACTCCCGCTTTGCCACCAATACTTTTCCTTCTTGGAAACTTGCCCAGCCTTTCCGATATATGGCACATAATGGTGAAATAAATACCTTACAGGGAAACCTGAACTGGCTCAGATCTAGTGAAAATGGATTCTCTACCCCAAATTTCTCCAAGGAAGAATTTGACATGATTTTACCCATCGTTACAGGTGGTCAGTCCGACTCCGCCTGCCTCGATAATATGATTGAGCTCCTCACCCTTGCTGGGAGATCTTTACCGCATGTTATGATGATGCTGATTCCAGAAGCTTGGGATGGTAATGAAGATATGGATCCGGTAAAAAAAGCTTTTTATGAATACCATGCTTGCATGGTTGAACCTTGGGACGGGCCTGCTTCCATCTCTTTTACCGATGGTAATATTATTGGTGCTACCCTAGATAGAAACGGATTGCGTCCTTCTCGCTATACTGTTACGCACGACGATAGGGTTATTATGGCTTCCGAGACGGGTGTATTGCCTGTAGATCCTGCCAATGTAAAAGAGAAAGGGCGATTACAACCTGGTAAAATGTTTGTAGTTGATATGGTGCAAGGAATCATCATCAGTGACGAAGCCCTTAAACAAGAAATTTGTTCGCAGAAACCCTATGCAGAATGGTTAAACAAGTATAAAATCAGGCTGGAAGAATTACCCGATCCTAGGGTGATGTTTACCCACTTAGAACACGATCAAGTTTTCAAATACCAAAAAGCATTTGGCTATTCAACCGAAGATTTAGACACTATTATTGCTTCCATGGCCATTGATGGCAAAGAACCCATTGGATCGATGGGTACCGATACCCCACTGGCTGTTTTGAGCGAACAACCGCAACACCTAAGTGCTTACTTTAAACAGCTTTTTGCACAGGTAACCAATCCTCCCATTGATCCCATTAGAGAAAGAATGGTAATGTCGCTCGCAACTTTTGCTGGCAGCAACGGAAACCTATTGATTGAAGATCCAATGGCTTGTCACAGCGTGGCACTTAAACACCCCATATTAAACAACCACGAATTAGAGAAAATTAGAAGTATTGATACGGGCGTATTTCAAGCAAAAACTTTGCAGACTTATTTTAGGGCTGACGGCAAACAAGGTTCTTTGAAAGCAGGCCTTGATCGCTTGTGCAGATACGCGGTGGACTCGGTGCTGGACGGATTTGAAGTAATTATTTTAACCGATAGGGCCATCGACTCAGACCATGCCCCCATACCCACTTTACTGGCTACCGCTGCGGTACACCACCATTTAATTAAGAAGGGATTGAGGGGACAAGTAGCCATCATTGTAGAAGCTGGCGATGCGTGGGAAGTACATCATTTTGCTTGCTTAATTGGTTTTGGTGCTACTGCCATTAACCCTTACCTCGCTCTCTCTTCTATTAGAGACATGAAATTAAGCGGCAGATTACAGACTGAACAAGATGTAGAGCAACTGAAGAAGAATTATATTAAAGCGGTAAATGATGGGCTGCTGAAAGTATTTTCAAAAATGGGTATTTCTACTTTGCAATCTTACCAAGGTGCCCAAATTTTTGAAATCATTGGTATTAATAAATCAGTAGTTGACCTTTATTTTACAGGCGCTACTTCTCGCATTGAGGGTATGGGATTAGATGAATTGGCCAGAGAAACTTTGGCCAAACATTTCTTTGCCTTCAGCAAAAAAGAAAAGCCCATTGATCGTTTGCCCGTTGGTGGCTTATACCAATGGAAAAGAAAGGGTGAATTTCACCTCTTTAATCCGCAGACCATTCACTTATTACAAGATGCTACCAAGCGCAACGATTATACTACTTTCAAAAAATACGCTAACCTTATCAACGACCAAAGCGAGAAAGCTTGTACACTCAGAAGTCTTTTTGAATTCAAATTAAACCAACCCTCTATTTCCATTGATGAAGTAGAACCCGCTGAAAATATTTACAAACGTTTTGCTACTGGTGCTATGTCTTTCGGCTCTATTTCTTGGGAAGCCCATACTACATTGGCCATTGCCATGAACCGACTCGGCGGTAAAAGCAATACGGGAGAAGGTGGTGAAGACGAAATACGCTATACGCCTTTGGCCAATGGCGACTCCATGCGGTCTGCCATTAAACAAGTAGCTTCTGCGAGGTTTGGCGTTACTGCTTTGTATTTAACCGAAGCAGATGAATTGCAAATTAAAATGGCACAAGGTGCTAAACCGGGCGAAGGTGGTCAACTTCCAGGTTATAAAGTAGATGAGTGGATTGGAAAAACCCGTCACGCTACTCCTGGCGTAGGATTAATTTCTCCCCCACCCCACCATGATATTTACTCCATTGAAGATTTAGCACAGTTGATTTTTGATTTAAAAAATGCCAACCGCGCCGCAAGAATAAATGTGAAACTGGTTTCAAAAGCAGGCGTGGGTACCATTGCCGCAGGTGTTGCCAAAGCCAAAGCAGATGTGGTTTTAATTGCAGGCCACGATGGTGGTACTGGCGCATCTCCCATTAGCTCAGTAAAACATGCTGGACTACCTTGGGAGCTTGGACTTGCTGAAACACACCAAACATTGGTGAAAAATAAATTAAGGAGTCGCGTTGTAGTGCAAGCAGATGGACAAATGAAGACGGGCAGAGATATTGCCATTGCTACATTATTGGGTGCGGAGGAATGGGGCGTTGCCACTGCGGCCTTAATTGTTGAAGGATGTATTATGATGCGCAAATGCCACCTAAATACTTGTCCCGTTGGTGTGGCTACGCAGGATGAAACGCTTCGCAAACGCTTTACAGGTGATCCAGATCATGTGGTTAATTTCTTCCGATTTATTACACAGGAACTCAGAGAAATTATGGCAGAACTGGGATTCAGAACTGTGGATGAAATGGTGGGACAAGCCAACTATTTAGTACAAAAAGAAAATACTACCCATTGGAAATACAAGTCGCTGGACTTATCCCGTATTTTATTCAAAGAGCCCAATGCGCCTGATACTGGCTTGTTTAATACCGAAGCCCAGGATCATGGATTGGCTGAAGTATTAGATTGGCAACTGCTGAAAGCTGCAAAAAAATCAATAGATCAGCAAAGCAGTGTAAAAGCTTCTTTTCCCATTAAAAATACGGATAGAACAGTTGGCACCATTGTATCCAACGAAATCACCAAAAAATACAGGGCAGCCGGATTACCCGAAGACACCATTCACTTTAAGTTTGAAGGAACAGCGGGACAAAGTTTTGGGGCTTTTAATACAAGGGGACTAAAGCTTGAATTGGAAGGCGATGCAAACGACTATTTTGGGAAAGGATTAAGTGGCGCAAAACTAATTGTGTACCCTTCTTCAAAAGCAACATTTACGGCCGAAGAAAACAGCATTATTGGCAATGTTGCCCTTTATGGTGCAACATCTGGTTCTGCTTATATAAGGGGTAAAGCAGGAGAACGATTTGCGGTAAGAAATTCGGGCGCAACAGTGGTAGTAGAAGGCGTGGGAGATCATGGCTGTGAATATATGACTGGTGGTACCGCAGTAATTTTAGGAGATACAGGCAGAAATTTTGCGGCTGGCATGAGTGGTGGCATTGCATATATATATGATTTGCAACAATCTTTTGCATCCAAATGCAATACTGAAATGGTAGATCTAGACCCTTTGGATGAAACAGATGGTATTGTATTGCGACAATTGATTGATCAACATGCTTCTTATACAGGTAGCACTGTGGCTCAGTTTATATTGAAAGATTTTGACAATCAACTGCAACATTTTGTAAAAGTATTTCCACGAGATTATAAGAAAGTATTGCAGAAGCGTGAAAAGTTGACTGTAAAAAGTTAATTCAATTTTTAAAGAAAAAAGATTCCAGATTTATAATTTCAGATAAACATGGGCAAACCAACAGGATTTTTAGAATTTACACGGGAGTTACCCGGAAAAAGACCGGCGGCAGAAAGGGTGGGCGACTATAAAGAATTTGTAGAACGAATGCCAGAGCCACAGTTGAACCAACAAGCTGCTCGTTGCATGAACTGCGGAGTGCCCTTTTGCCACAATGGGTGCCCACTCGGTAATATCATTCCTGAATTTAACGACGCAGTGTATCGCCAGAGTTGGGAAGAAGCCTATGAAATTCTTTCGGCTACCAATAACTTCCCGGAGTTTACGGGCAGAATTTGTCCCGCCCCTTGCGAAAGTGCTTGCGTATTAGGCATCAACCAACCAGCAGTTGCAATAGAAGAAATAGAAAAACATATTATTGAAATAGCGTTCGACAAAGGCTTTGTAAAAGCAAAGAAACCTTTTACTAGAACTGGTAAAAAAATTGCAGTAATAGGATCAGGCCCTGCTGGAATGGCTGCTGCGGCTCAATTAAATTATGCAGGCCACCAAGTAACTGTTTATGAAAGAGATGATGCACCAGGCGGACTACTTAGATACGGTATTCCAGATTTTAAACTGGAGAAATGGGTAATAGATCGTAGGATAAACCTGATGGAAGAAGAAGGGATTGTATTCAAATGCAATGCGAATGTAGGTGTAAATATCAGCATCAATGATTTACTCAGGGAAAACAATGCATTGGTATTGGCAGGTGGCTCAACCATTCCAAGGGATCTCCATGTGCCGGGAAGAGAGTTGAATGGGGTGCATTTTGCCATGGAATTTCTGAAACAACAAAATAAAAGAGTAAGTGATACTCCCAGTGATGAAATAGCCATTATGGCCACCCATAAAAACGTAATTGTAATTGGTGGTGGTGATACAGGAAGCGATTGTGTAGGCACATCTAATAGACAGGGTGCAGCCAGTGTTACCCAGTTTGAACTCATGCCCAAGCCTCCTGAAAAAAGAACTGAAATAATGCCTTGGCCACAATACCCCATGTTGCTAAAAACAACTTCATCACACGAAGAAGGTGCTAATAGGGAATGGGCGGTTGCCACCAAAAAATTTATTGGTGATGATGCTGGAAATTTAAAAGCCGTGGAAGTAGTTAATTTACAATGGAAGATTGGCAAAGATGGCAGAACAGGCGGATTTGAAGAAATAGCGGGAAGCGAAAAAACTATTCCATGCGAACTTGCATTGCTTGCAATGGGCTTTCTTCAACCCCAATATGAGGGCATGATTGCAAAGCTGGAAGTAGATACCGATGAGAGAGGAAATGTAAAGGCTACTGAAAAAAACTACCAAACAAGTATTCAAAAAGTATTTACCGCAGGTGATATGCGGCGAGGACAGTCACTGGTAGTTTGGGCTATTAGTGAAGGTAGGGAATGCGCCAAACGTGTAGATGAATACCTGATGGGACATTCAATACTTGAATCAAAAGATCAAACAGCAATTATAAGCTAATCGTATTCAATATTTTATTTTAAAGAGCCGCCCTGATTTGATTTGGGGCGGCTCTTTTGCTTAGATTTCAAATAGAAGGGGTAATTATTATATAATATTTAAAAATATGTGAATAATTATTGAAACATTCTAAATTAATTTATGTATTTTGCATTAACATATTAAATTCATTTATTTTTTAATATAAACAAACAACTATGCAGAAAACAACCTTTAAACAATTTGCCCCATTTGCGGTATTGGTTGCGGTATCAATCGCAGCCTTATTTATTCCCGCATTACCAAACTTTGAAGACACTGCTGGCAAGTACAGTGCCGCAGACATTGCTTGGATTATTGTTGCCACCGCCTTGGTGTTTTTAATGACTCCTGGCCTCGCATTTTTCTACGGAGGAATGGTTCACCGCAAAAATGTAATCTCTACCATGATTAAAAGTGTGGTAGCCGCGGGAGTAGTTTCTATTCTTTGGGTATTTGTTGGGTATAGTCTTTGTTTTGGAGAATCCATCAACGGTTTTATTGGGAATCCAATGACCAACCTCTTTTTTAAAGGGGTAGGCTCAGGTGCACCTTGGAGTCTCGCCCCCAGCATCCCCCTCACCCTATTTGCTTTATTCCAGCTCATGTTTGCAATTATTACGCCTGGATTGGTAGTAGGTGCTGTTGCAGAAAGAATTCGGTTTACGGCTTATATTCTCTTTATTGCACTTTTTAGTCTGCTTGTATACGCTCCTATTGCACACTGGACTTGGCATCCCGAAGGATTCCTATTCAAAATGGGAGTACTTGATTTTGCAGGTGGTACTGTAGTACATATTTCTGCTGGTTGCGCCGCACTTGCTGGGGCACTGGTATTAAAACGCCGCCAGTCGCACATTGAACACAGAGAAATTCCACCAGCCAATATCCCTTATGTATTAATTGGTACGGGTTTACTTTGGTTTGGTTGGTTTGGCTTTAATGCAGGTTCTGCGTTGGGTGCTAATGCTTTAGCTGTATCTGCTTTTGCTACTACCAATACCGCAGCCGCAGCAGCTGGTCTTTCTTGGATGTTTTTTGACGTAGTTCGTGGCAAAAAACCTTCTGTATTAGGCTTCTGTATTGGCGCAGTAGTTGGTCTGGTTGCCATTACCCCAGGCGCTGGATTGGTTGCCATCCCACAAAGTATTTTCATTGGTATGATTGCAGCCATAATTTCTAATCTTGCGGTTTATTATAAAAGCAAGTCTAAACTAGATGATACATTAGATGTATTCCCTTGCCATGGAGTTGGTGGGATTGTAGGAATGCTCCTTACGGGAATATTTGCCACCAAAACTGTAAATAGTGCTGGTGCAGACGGTTTGTTCTACGGAAATGCGCCCTTCTTTTTTATTCAAGTAAAAGCCCTATTTATTGTTGTTGCTTACAGCTTTATCGTTTCCTTTGGCATTTTCAAGTTCATTAATTTTATTCTTCCCTTACGTGTAAGTTCTGAGGAAGAGGAACTGGGCCTAGATGCTTCTCAACACGACGAAAAATACGGTCGCACCCCACAACACGTTTAATACCTAACCTTATTAAAAAAGTACAGCCTATTCATAACCTCTGATCAGGTTATTAGGCTGTACTCCTTTCTTCATTTAAAACTAATACAATGTTAAAGAAAATTTTTACAGTTACCACCAGTCTATTTGCATTTTTTTGCGCAACCGCACAAAC
>JAAFJB010000011.1 GCA_013297995.1 Chitinophagales bacterium
ATTTTATTAATACAATTGCTTCTTTCAACTCCATTATTTGCTTCTGATTCGCTTCAAATAAAACTCTCAAAAAACAATTATGCGCAAAACGATTCATTAGAAGTGAAAATTATTTTACCTAATGAGCTTGTACATAAACTAAAATCGGCTACAGCGCATATTTGGATTGATGATTTAAAAACTAAAAAAAGATGGAAATTCAGGTATCCCGTTATTGAAGGAGAAGTGAATGCTGCTCTGCTCATTAACACCAATATTCCAACTGGTAATTATGCAATTAGCTGTCTCGTTCAAAGCGGATTTTACCGCATGCAAGGAATAGTAACAGAAAGAGATAAAAAAGATTCTATTATTAATTATATGATGCGAACAGCGAATAAAAAAATAATGGTAGACCAAGTGAAAGTAGACCCCAATGGTCGTTTTAATATGAAGCCCATGTTGTTTCAAGATACAGCTAGATTTTATTTTTCGCCCCTAACAAAAACAAAAAATAACTACCTATCTGTAATTTTAAAAACACCTATCGACTCTGCTTTTGAACCACTTGCAACCAATACTGCTTTCTTTGCAATTGGAAATGCAACGGATTTAAATAAAGCCAATGAAAATTTCGAGTTATTATTAGATGATCCAGAAGAAATTAATGACTTACCCAATGTAACCGTTTACGGTAAAATAAAAACCAAAGTGCAACAATATGAAGAAGCCTATGTAAGTGGTTTATTCAAAAATGAGAACGCCACAGTTTTTGATGGGATGGATAGTGATGAAATAGCCAATTCCCAAACCCTTAGTTGGTTTATACAACAGCATATTCCTGGATTAACAGTTGCATTTGGCGCCGATAATAATGAAGTATATAAATGGCGTGAAGAGATTTGTTCTATTTTTATTGATGAATTTGAAGTGTTGCCAGGCGAGCAAACCATGGTATTTCCGCGCGATATTGCCATGATTAAAGTGTTTAGACCGCCTTTCTCTTTTAGCTCTAGCACTGGTTTTGCAGGTGCTATTGCTATTTATACCAAAAAAGGAAAGTTTGCAGATAATAATGCTGCCAAATTTTCTTTTGTGCTAAAAGGATACACTCCATTTGATGGTATCTGGAAATAATTTTAGCCGAATTTAAATGACATTGAACCTGTTTGAGTTAATTATTTGAATTACCATAACTTCATACAAAATATCAGATCATGGGAAAAGCAAAATCAACTAGAAAGAATACCAAAAAGCCTACCACTGCATCAGGAATGGTTTCAAAACCAGCGGGACCAACGGGTGGTTTTGGCAAGACCAGTGGCATGATGGCCAATCAAAATTTTTCTTCCTCAAAAAAGAAAGGCGGATTCAACGTAACACCCAGAAAAGCTTCTTAATTTCTGGCTGGTTGGTTTCTAATTATTGATTGTTTTCTGCCAAGCATTTATTGAAGTAAACAAGGGCAGTAATGAAAAAATAGTCCGATACACTTCGAATTGTTCGAAGCGCATCGGACTTACTAATTTTAAAGTTTATCTCTTACTCTATTGGCTTATAGTCTTTAAACAGCTTAACCGGTGCAGCTTCTGCTAGTACTCTGTATTGTTTCCAAACTCCTTCAAAAAAAACATTTCCCTTCTTCACCACTTCACCAACGGCTTCTTCTGCATAATTCATCAACCGCATTTCTTGTATACCAGGCAGGGTATTTTTACCCAATATTAATTGGCGTGCTTCCCCCAATAATCCATTCACGGTTTCCTGTGGAATATTTCCATAGCCTTGTTTTAACTGTGGCTTGCCATTGAGCATTTCACGAATTGCTTTAATCCCTTCTACTACCTGCTTTCCTACTTTGCGCAGTGTATCGGCATTTATCTTATCCATATTCGTTAATCCCGTTTCTACCTTACGCATGATTTCTTCTGTTTCATTCATTCTATCATTTAATAAATTCAAACGAGTAATCAATTGATCCATTCTTGTATTGGCGTCTCTCACAGCCGTTCTTACTTCCTTTGATATGGGCGAGTAAGGGTCATCATTTACCACTACCATCATACTATCACTAAGTTCTTTCCCCCATTTAATTACTGCTTTATAGGTTCCTGGATCCACCGCTAACCCTCCTGGCTCTGCTGTTACTGAGGCTGTTCTTCCCCCACCTGATCTGCCGCTTGCGGATTTCTGTAGAATTCCCCTTGCCTCCATTCCCCAGAAATATTTGTTATACCCACTATCTGCCTTTACCGTTAAGTTTCTGATAGAATTTCCACTTGCATCATAAATATGAATCAGTACTGAATCGGGTAAGCTGTTCTTACCTGTATCTGTTGCTGCTTTATTTAGAAAAAAACTTAAGGGCGCTCCTGTTTTTTTATTTTCCCCTTCATAAGTGCCATAGGTACTGTATTCTATGCCAGACGGGTTTTTAATTTTTGCTTGATAGGCTTGTGGTGTTTCAAAAGCCATCAATTTTTTTGTAAATAACTGCCCCTTATTAGCAGCTAATTTTCTTAGGGCGCGAATATCATCTAATATCCAAATAGCTCTTCCAAATGTTCCTATCACCAAATCGGCTTCTCTTTCTTGTATGGCCATATCATAGGTAGATACAGCAGGATAACCATTCTTAAATTGTTGAAAAATATTTCCATTATCCATACTCACCCACAAACCTTGTTCTGTTCCAACAAAAATTAAGTTGGGTTCTACTGGATCCTGTATGATACATAATGCATATCCAACTAACTTTTTTTCATCTACCAACTTTGTCCAGCTTTTACCATAATCGGTTGTACGGAAAATATAAGGTTTCATATCTCCTCTTCTATAATCGTTTACAACAACAAATGCTTCTGCCGCATTGTAACGAGAGGCTTTTATTTGTGGAATCCACGCCCCTATAGGCATTCCGGGTATTTTACCGCGAAAATTAGTCCAGCTTTTACCCCCATCTCTAGTGAGTTGTACATTGCCATCATCGGTACCAATCCAAATCAACCCCTGCTCTTTTACAGAGGGTTCTATGGTTAAAATAGTACAATGATTTTCTGCGCCTGTAATATCTACTGATATGCCACCATTATTTCTCTGATCAATTTTTGCAGAATCGTTGGTAGTTAAATCGCCCGATATCTGCTCCCACGATACCCCTTTATTGGTGCTCTTATTTACAAACTGACTACCATAATAAATAGTAGTTTTTTCAAAAGGATCCTGCGCTATGGCAGCATTCCAGTTAAAGCGTTGCTTGGTATTTTTATTTACTCTAGGGGGACGAATATTCCACTGCTCGCCCGTAGCAATATTATAACGGGAAAGGGAACCACCTTGACTCATAGTAAATACCCAGCTAGGATCTTCGGCATCTGGCATTACATCAAAACCATCACCCCCACTTACACCCTGCCAAAATGCATTTCTTATTCCACTCCGCATCCAAACGTAGGCAGGTCCGTGCCAACTTCCATTGTCTTGCAATCCACCCATTACATTATATGGAATTTGATTGTCAACATTAATATGATAAAACTGACCGAGTGGTAATTTTTCATCAAACTGCCAGGTCTTTCCCCTATCTCTTGAAATGCCAATACCACCATCATTACCATCAATAATAAAATTGGCATCATAAGGATGAATCCACCAAGCATGGTGATCGGGATGTATACCACTATAAGGAAGCACAGGCTTCCAAGTTTTACCCCCATCTTCACTCATATTGATTACCTGATTGATATTATAAATTCTGTTTTCATTCTTAGTATCTACTGCTATATCCTGAAAATAAAAAGCGCGATTGGTTACTACTGCCGGATCGCTATTTACCAAGTCCCATTTCATTCCACCATCATCTGATTTATACAAACCATTCTTAGTAGCTTCTACCAATGCATATACCCTATTGGGTTCGGAGCGACTGATACTAATGCCTATTCGGCCATATTCTCCATCTGGCAAACCATCTGCTTTTCCTAATTTCTTAAAGGTTTTACCAGCATCATAAGTAAGATAAAAACCACTTCCTGCACCACCACCTTTCAAGCTCCAAGGAGTGCGTTTATGCTCGTACATATTCACAAAAAATTTATTGGGGTTTGAGGGATCCATCACCATATCACCCACCCCACTATTTTGGTTGGTATATAAAATTTGTTGCCAGGTTTCACCCCCATCGGTTGTTTTATAAACGCCTCGCTCGGTATGATCTGCAAAAGGATTACCCATTACGCCCACATAAATTATTGCTGGATTATTGGGGTCAATCAAAATGCGATGGATATTACGCGTTTTTTCCAGCCCCATACATTTCCAGGTTTTGCCAGCATCTATACTTCTGTAAATACCCTCACCTAGACTAATAGAATTGCGCGGGTTTCCTTCACCTGTCCCCACCCAAATAATATTGGGATTGGATTGTACAATTGCAAGTGCGCCTATATTTTGAATGGGTTGCTCATCAAAAATGGGTAGCCAACTGCCACCACCATTCTCCGTTTTCCATACACCACCACTGGCAGTGCCAAGGTATATAATATTAGAATTTGTCCATACCGCATCAATAGCAGTAACACGGCCACTCATACCAGCAGGTCCAATATTGCGGGGCTTCATATTTTTAAAATGCTTGGCCAGATCTACCTCTTGGGCAATGGCATTTATTGTAATGAAAGCAAACAAAGCTATTATGGGTAATTTTCTCATATTGGGGTAATTTTTAAGAACTGGTAATTTCTGTAAATAAGTATTATTTACCAAATACTAAGGATGAGTGGCTATATTTATCAGTAGAATAATTTATGCTGAAAAGAATCAACACTTCTAAATGAGTAAAAATAAACTGGTTGAAAAATTAAGTGGTATTAAGTCGGCGCTCTACGCTGCCCTTATTGCATTTCTAACTTATACCATGATATTCGGTTTTAGAAAATCATATACAGTGTGTTTATTTGATGGGATTAGTTTTTTTGGATTTCAGTATAAAACATTACTTGTATTTAGCCAGATGATGGGTTATTTAATGGCAAAATGGTATGGCATTAAATTCATTGCAGAGTTAAAGCGGTTGGAAAGGTATAAAATTATACTTGTTTTAGTAAGCATTGCATGGCTGGCTTGGCTATTATTTGCGTTGGTACCAGCACCTTATAATATTGTATTTTTATTCATCAATGGATTTCCACTGGGAATGTTATGGGGGGTGATTTTTTCTTATATTGAAGGAAGAAAAACTACCGATTTTATAGGAGCGGCGTTGGCAGTGAGTTTTATTTTTTCGTCGGGATTTGTAAAATCAGTAGGAGGATGGCTATTACTTCATTTTAACCTATCAGAATTCTGGATCCCATTTGCAACAGGATTGGTATTTGTATTGCCACTACTGCTTTTTATTTATCTGATGGAAAAAATTCCACCACCCAGTTCTGAAGATATTGCTTTGCGAATGAATAGAACACCGATGGATGCTGCGCAACGGAAATTATTTATCAAACAATTTTTACCCGGCATTATTGCAGCAGTAATTATTTATGGTTTTGCTACCATCTTCAGAGATATCCGCGACAATTTTGGGGCAGATATGTGGAGAGAAATGGGTTATTTAAATCAACCTGCAATTTTCTCACAAACAGAAACGCCTATTACCTTAATTATTCTGGTTTTAATTGGCAGTATGGTAATGATTAAAAACAGTTTTAAAGCCTTGATGGTTGCACATTTTATGATATTGCTTGGATTTGTGGTTGCGGGCGGCTCCACCTATTTATTTAGGCAAGAGTTGATTAGTCCCCCTTGGTGGATGACCTTGGTAGGGCTCGGATTGTATATGGTATATATACCTTTTAACTGTGTGTTTTTTGAAAGATTGATTGCCGCATTTCGCTTTACAGGCAATGTTGGTTTTTTAATTTATGTAGCCGACTCATTTGGGTATTTGGGCAGTGTAACGGTGCTGCTTAGTAAAGAAATTGGTAAAGTGCAATTAAATTGGGTGGCATTTTTCTCTAATAGTGTGATGGGGTTGTCTGTGGCCGGAGTAATTATTACGGTGTATTGTGCAAAGTATTTCACCCAGAAATATAGTAAAAACGCCTCTTTTTTATAGTGTACTATTAATTTATCGCCACTTTTTCATAGTACACTATGAATTTATCGCTAAATTTGTACAATGATACCCCGATACTTAAAGGAAGAAATTACTCATTTACTTCCATCCAAAAAAGTGATTGTGTTGCTTGGTGCAAGGCAAGTAGGCAAAACAACTTTACTCAAAAATTTGTTTCCCAATGCGTTATGGTTGAATGGTGATGATGCTGACACAAGGCAGAAACTAACCAATGCCAATGAAAACTTGTTGAAAAATGAGCTGGGCACGTTTAAAACACTGGTGATTGACGAAGCACAACGAATTGAAAATATAGGTATTACAGCCAAAATCATAGCCGATCAATTACCAACTATTACTTTAATTCTTTCTAGTTCATCTTCTTTTGAGCTAGCCAATAAAATTAATGAGCCATTAACAGGAAGAAAATGGGAATTAAATATGTTTCCAATAAGCTATCAAGAAATGGTTGGATACCATTCAGCCAACACAGAAAACAGGTTATTAAAACAAAGATTATTATATGGTTACTACCCTGAAGTGGTGATGGGCGAAGGAAATCAACAAGCACTACTCAAAGAAATTTCAAGTGCTTACTTATACAAGGATATATTAACATGGGAAAATATTCACAAACCAGATAAGCTAGAAAGATTAATACAAGCCATAGCCATGCAAGTAGGGCAACTGGTATCTTACCATGAATTGGCACAGATGGCTGGATTAAATGCTGCAACAGTTGAGCGTTATATTAACCTATTAGAAAAAGCATTCGTGATATATAGATTGGGAAGCTTTAATAGAAATCTAAGGAACGAATTAAATAAAAGTCGTAAAATTTATTTTTATGATAACGGTTTACGCAATGCTATAATTAATCAGTTTCAACAGGTTGAATTAAGAAATGATATAGGAGGACTCTGGGAGAATTTTTTACTAGCAGAAAGAACAAAATTTTTAGCAGCCAACAAAATATACTGTAACAGATATTTTTGGCGAACAAAAGATGGAGCAGAAATAGATTATATTGAAGAGTATAATGGGGAAATACACGCTTATGAATTTAAATGGAATCCTACTGCAAAAGCAAAATTTTCTGCCTCATTTATGAATGAATACAAGCCAGTAGAAACCAACATCATACACTCCCAAAATTATATGCACTGGCTCGCGAATGCTTGAACAAAGTATGGTTAATAAATTACACACCCGCGCTGTATCAAAACCTTTGTTTGGAGTGCTGCTATCAATTACATTATTTCTGAGGGTGTAAATATATTTTACAAATGCTCTAGTATACTAACTTTATAAACAACCTTCAGTTACTCACCCTTCTTCTCATTGTATTTTTTCTCTGCCTCCGCTGCCTTCTCAAAATCTAATACTACCCCATTTATACAATAACGCAATCCTGTTGGAGGTGGGCCATCTTCAAAAACATGTCCTAAGTGCGATTTACATCGACCACATTCTACTTCTGTGCGTTTCATGCCCAAAGTATTATCAGGCAAATAAATAATAGACCCTTTTGAAATAGGCTCGTAAAAACTGGGCCAGCCACAGCCACTATCAAACTTAGTGTCACTTTTAAACAATGCATTTCCGCATACCGCACAATAATATGTTCCGATCTCTTTAAAATTTTCGAACTTACTGGTCCAAGGACGCTCTGTTCCCTTTTCTCTTGCAATATAATACAGCTCTGGCGAGAGTAATTTTTTCCATTCACTCTCTTTTACTGCCAACTTAGTTTTTTCTGCTTTGGAAAAATAAGGATTGTTTGATTTATTAATACTGTCCATTTTAGTTTTTGTATTTTTATTTTCTTGTCCATTACATCCCGAAATGGTAAACGTTACTACTAGTAATATAGAAAACCATTTCATAAGTTAATTTTTATAGATACAATGAATTTACGTTTAAAGACTGTTAATAGTTTAAATTATTGCAAAAAATTCATTAAATAATGCTAAACACCCCTAATTTTCAGGTAGCACATGCATTTGTTAAATGGTTTTTAACAGTGGTTTAGTATATTTGTACCTCATTCAAGCTTAGTACGAATATGTTTAATATTATCTTATTTGGTCCTCCAGGAAGTGGCAAAGGTACCCAAAGCGAAAAGCTAATTGAAACTTTTGGCCTCAAACATCTTTCAACAGGCGATTTACTTAGAAGTGAAATTTCACGAGAGACCCCACTGGGCATGGAAGCTAAAAGCTTAATGGATAAAGGCCAGCTTGTGCCTGATGAAGTTGTAGTAGGCATGATTCATTCTGCTTTAGATGCCAATCCAGAGGTCAAAGGTTTTTTATTTGATGGCTTCCCCCGTACAACCGCTCAGAGTGAGGCTTTAGATAAATTACTAAAGCTTAAAAATACAGCGATAGGGGTGGTACTGGCACTAGACGTAAGCGAAGAAGAACTGGTAAAAAGATTGCTAAATAGGGGGCTCACCAGCGGCCGCTCTGATGATACCAACGAATCGGTAATAAGGGCTCGTATTGTGGAATATAAAGAAAAGACCACCGTTGTGGCCAATCACTATGCCCAGTTTGATAAAGTGGTAAATATTAAGGGCGAAGGCTCGGTTGAAGAAATATTTTCAAATCTTTGCAGCGAAATTAATAATCGAATGTCTATTATATAGAACTGTTAAAGTTTAACAACCAATAACCAACTGCTTACCCGTCCGCCCTTGGCGAGACGGGTATTTTTTTTGCCCCTGCCTTCTGCATCATCCCTTAGCTTTGTTGGGCTAAATGCTGCTATATGTACTCAATAGAAAACTTTATACAAGGTAAATGGGTGAAGGGTGAAGGTGAGGGTCAGTTACTATTCCATGCAGTTACTGGTGCTCCCATTGCCACCGCCTCCTCCAAAGGATTAAATTTTGCCGATATGCTTCACTATGCCCGAAGCAAAGGCAATACAGTATTGCGTAAAATGAGTTTTCATGAACGAGGATTGATGTTGAAAGCTTTGGCCCTTCACCTCCGCAATAACTTAGACTATTTTTACCAAGTAAGCTATCAAACGGGTGCTACCAAAGCTGATAGCTGGGTTGATATTGAAGGCGGTATTGGTAATTTACTTGCCTATGCATCACTCCGCCGTAAATTGCCAGATACCCCCTTTTGCCTCGATGGCGAAGCCCATCCCCTTGGCAAAGCCAATAGCTTTATGGGGCACCATCTGCTTATTCCCAGGGAAGGGGTGGCCGTTCATATCAATGCCTTCAACTTCCCGGTTTGGGGTATGCTGGAGAAAATAGCAGTAAACCTACTTGCGGGCATGCCCGCTATTGTTAAGCCAGCTACCGTTACCTGCTATTTAACGGAGGCCGTAGTAAAATCAATTATCCAATCAAAAATTCTTCCCGAAGGCGCACTGCAACTCATCTGCGGCAGTGCTGGCGACTTGCTCAATCATGTTGGTTCACAAGATATAGTCACTTTCACCGGCTCCGCAAATACAGGTCTGATGCTTAAATCTGGTAAAAGAATTTTATCGGAAAATACTCCTTTTACCATGGAAGCCGACTCACTCAATTGCATCGTTTTGGGAGAAGATGTAAAACCTGATATGCCTGAGTGGGATTTATTTATTAAAGAAGTGCGCAAAGAAATGACCACCAAATGCGGACAACGTTGTACTGCCATTCGTAGAATTTTTGTGCCCGCAAATAAATTAGAAGACGTTCAAAAAGCGCTTTGTAATGCACTCAGCAAGACTGTAATTGGTAATCCCCTAAACGCTACCGTTCGCATGGGTGCGCTCGCTGGTGAATCTCAGCGACAAGAATTGAAAGCACAGGTAGAAAAACTACTGGCTTCTTCCCAGCTCATTTATGGTTCGCCCAATTATGTGGATGCCATTGATGCTGATCCAATCAAAGGCGCTTTTATAAGCCCCTTACTACTATTAAACCAGAATCCTTTTGGCAGCACCGATGTTCATGAAGTAGAACCTTTTGGGCCTGTTGCTACTTTAATGCCCTATAAGCATACCGAAGAAGCCATTGTATTGGCTAAAATGGGCAAAGGCTCTTTGGTAAGTACCATCGTTACTGCTGATACTACTATTGCTAAAGACTATATTTTAGGTGCTGGTACTTATCACGGACGAATGCTGGTACTCAATAACCAATGTGCTAAAGAAAGTACGGGACATGGCGCTCCGCTTCCCTTACTGGTTCATGGTGGGCCTGGTAGGGCAGGGGGAGGTGAAGAAATGGGAGGATTAAGAGGCATTAAACATTATATGCAGCGAGTGGCCATTCAAGGCTCCCCCGATATGATCACGGCTATTAGCGAAGTTTACCAACCCGGTGCCACTGGCATCACCGATACCATTCACCCTTTTAAAAAATATTATGAAGATTTGGTGATTGGCGATCAGCTTACCACCCAAAAAAGATTGATCACAGCAGCGGATATCAATGCTTTTGCCGATTTAAGCGGGGATCACTTTTATGCGCACCTAGAAAATACCGACTTTAACGGTACTATGTTTGAAAAACAAGTAGCTCACGGTTACTTATTAATGAGCATTGCGGCGGGCTTATTTGTGGATAGCTACCACAAAAATCCAGTGCTGTTGAATTATGGTATTGATGATCTTCGTTTCACCAAACCTTTTTATCCGGGATCTGAGTTATATATTCGCTTTACCTGTAAAGAAAAAATTCGCCAGGATAAAAAAGAACCCACCGATATTGATAAAGGCATTGTAAAATGGTTGGTAGAAATGATGGATGATTCCGATGAACTGGTGGGCATTGCTACCATCTTAACAATGGTGGCGAGGAAGGGATGACCGTAGACTGTGGACGATAAACAAATTTAAACTGCGTAAAAATTATGATGGAAGAAACAAAAGATGGCTATGTTACAATAGAAAGAGAAAATGGTATCAGCACCATTGAATTTTATCATCCACATAGCAATTCCTTACCCAGAAAAATATTAGACGCGCTTACCAAAGCAATTATTGAAGAAGGTGCAAATCCTGCAATTAAAGTATTGGTGCTTCGCTCTTTGGGCGAAAAAATATTTTGCTCTGGTGCTTCTTTTAATGAGCTGGCTGCTATCACTACCGAAGAAGCTGGATTGAATTTTTTCTGCGGATTCGCCAACACAATTAATGCCATGCGCACTTGTGGTAAAATTGTTATTGCCCGAATTCAAGGCAAATGTATTGGTGGTGGTGTTGGCCTTGCTGCAGCCGCTGATTATGCTATTGCTTGTGAAGGTGCTGATGTAAAACTGAGTGAACTAGCCGTAGGTATTGGCCCATTTGTAATTGGACCCGCCGTTGAGAGAAAAATTGGCAGCTCTGCTTTTTCACAATTGGCCATTGATGCCGTTACTTTTAGGCCGGGCGATTGGGCTCGTAGAAAAGGTTTATTTGCTGAGCTTCACCCTGATATTGCTGGTATGGACGAATCCATTATCAGACTCTCTAATACCCTTGCCAACTCCAATCCCGATGCATTAAAAGAATTGAAGAAAATATTCTGGAACGGTACCGAACACTGGAATGAATTGTTGAATGAAAGAGCGGGTATCAGCGGAAAATTAATTCTGAGCGAATACAGTCAAGCTTTTATAAACAAATTCAAACACAAATTATCTTAACCAATTTAACGAAGTAAGCCAGCAGACCACTCAATACCATAATTGGCTTTCAGGTATTTCATGCGCAATGCAACCAATTTTTCGGCGGTTTCTATCACCTTATTCTCTCGGGTATTGATGAGAAATAATGAACTTTCACCATTCTGAAATCGCAATGCTTCCGCACGAAGTATTGCATTGAATCCATTGTATGCTTGTTGTGTAATTCGAATTTGATCTTTCAATAAATTAGCTTCGTTGTAATAATTCCTAATTTTATTTTCAACCTCCCATTTCTTTGCAGAAAATTGATAGTTGGTCTCTTCTATTTTTAGTTTTGTCTTTTTATATTCACCCCTGCCCTCACGCAAAAAAATGGGCAGCTTAAAATCAATACCCCATAAATAATTATTTTGTAAAAGCGCACCATTAAATCCCTTCATAACATTGTATCCGCCATTTAAAAGATTGGCTTTTAGGTTCACCATTGGAAGTATATTCTGGTATTTTAATTTTCTTTCTACTTCTAATGCTTCCAATGTATAGTCAATACTCCGAAGTGCGGGGTTTTCGGTAGTAGATCTGCTAATAATATCATTCAAAACGCCCGTTGCAGTGTATAAGGTAAACTGAACGGTATCTGGAACTGCCGTTTCGGGTAATAGATAGGCACTGTCGCTTTTATTCCACAAATAATTGGAAAGCTCCAATTGAGCAGTCACTAATTTAACTTTGGCATCTGCTTGTAACATCTGAAAATTCTGCACTTGTGTAAGTGCTTCAATGGTATCTACTGCAGATCGATCTCCATTTTCAAATGCCAGCTTCACCAGCCTAAAGCGATCTTTAGAAATGTCTAAAAAACGATTGTACACGCTGTATATCTGGTAAGAACCAGTCCACTGCCAGTATTCTGTATAAGCATCAAATAAAAGATCATTGATCATCTTTAATTTATCCTGCTCACTTTGTGAGCGGAACAACTGGGCTTGTTGCAGTGCTGCCCTGCGTTTATCAATCAACAACCCTTTCACCAGCGGCAATTCAACCCCAAGATAGCTTGATTGGCCCTTGGTAACCTGATCGGTAAGAAACTGCCCCCCATTATTTTCTACACCTGCTTTTATATCAGCGCCACCCAAACGGGTAGGCACTTTTATTTCAGGATTGGTATAGAAATAATAATTTTTGCCATCAAATGTTTTTCTACTTGCTTCAAAAGTAATGGTTGGGTCAAATGCTCCGCGAGCGGTAGTTAAATCTGCCTTTGCTTTCTCTACTTTTATATTTGCCTGTTTGGCCAATGGATGATTCTCTCGCACCAATTGAATAAACGATTCGGGTGTAAGCATCTGTGCCTGCAAAACAGTAGTAGAAAATATGAAAACTAAGAATATTAATTTGTTCATGCGCTACTTTTTCTTATCCGATTCAATTTTTTTTGCGTCTGCAAAAGGTTTGTAATACTCGGGCGGGAATCCATTAATATTCCGCCACAACTCATATCCAATAGGCACATCTTTTAAGAGAGCAATCCCATTTGCGCCTCCACCCATACGCAATTGTTTGGGCCATGGTTTATCATTGGGGTCTTCAATTACCAGCAACCTAAACTTACCATTGCTGCTTACAGAAGTTTCTACCGCTGCTACTTTTCCACCAAAAGTTCCATAAGAAGCAGCGGGCCATCCTGTGAAGATAATAGCAGGAAATCCATCAAAAATAAACCGGATGGTTTGTCCAATACTAATCAGCGGCAAATCCATGGGTTCGGCAAATAATTCAACAGCATATTGAACATCAATGGGTACTACTTCTACCACCATTTCACCCTCTTTCACCATTTCACCAATACCTGCTTTTTTGGCTTTGGTAATTTGTCCGCTTTGAGGGGCAGTAATATAATACAGTTTATTACGCAGATCATAATTGCTGAATGCGTTTTCTAGCTTGGCAACATCAGCTTCACCGCTTGCTTTATTAGATAAGGATCCAAAACGTTCTCCATCGGCTTTAGCAATTTTGTCGGTATATTCTTGCGTGGTAGCATTTTTTTCAATACGTAAACTAATGAGTTCTTGTTTAGACTGAAGGTATTTGTTTTCATTACTGATTTTTTTTGCAACTACATTTTGATAGGATACTTTCCTTCGTTCAAAATCAATCAGAGAAATCACCCCACTATCGAGCATTAGTTTGGCAGCATCAATTTGTCGCTTTGTTACACCCAACTCATTTATAGCGGCATTTAAATCGTTACTATCGCTGGTTACTTTTAAATCTTGTTGCCTAAGTTTGATGTCTATTTGCGATAATTTCAGTCGCTGCCCCTCTTCTAATGCACGAATTTGGGCTTCAGCAGTAACTGCTTTATTGCCATAGCCTTCTACTGCAATTTGCTTTGAATCTATTTGTTTTTGGGTACGCTCTAATAAGCGGGGATCAAAATAATCTACTTTCACTTCACCTAACTGCAAAATAGTATCCCCCTTTTCTACAAAATCACCTTCTTTTACGTACCACTTAACTACCCTTCCTGGAATAATGGTATTTAATTCTTGGGGGCGCTGTTCTTGACGTAAAGTGGTGATGGAACCTTTGGCACGAATATTCTGTGTCCATGGTAAAAACAATATCACTACCATTCCTATTAAGATAGCCCATAGCCATTTTTTTACATTACTTGTTCGGTAAATATGGTAAACCGACTTATAAGAGCTAAAAGAAGTATGTTCAACTTCAGACTCTATAATGGTTGATATAAAATGATGATCAGACATAAATTAATTTATTAGCGAAACAATTTCAGCCCATTTTCCAATTGCCTTAATTTTACCCTTATCTAAATAGATTACTTGATTACATTGTTCGGCAATTTTTCTATCATTGGTGGCAATAATTACGGTAGCAGTTTCTTCTTTTAACAGGAAGTCTTCTATATGTTGTTTATAAGCAGTTTCTAGAAAATTCAAAGGATCTTCAAGCAAGAGCAGGCGGCGTTTGCCTAAAAGAGCTCTTAATAATAAAATATCTTGGCGAACCTTACTATTTAACTTTTTACCTGCCGGATCCAATTGCGTATCATAACCAGAGGGTAAGGATTGAATAAATGAGGTGAGCCCACACCTATCAACAATTTCATTTACGGTTTTATGGGAAAGTGATTTATTGCCCATGGTAATATTTTCCCAGATGGTTCCATTGAATATATCTTGTTGGCTCAATAAAATACCTGTTTGTGATCGGATGGAATGAAGGGTATAGTTTCCAATTGGCATACCATCAATTAAAATTGAACCCGTAAAGTTTTTAAAAGCCCCAGTTAGCAGCCTCAATACAGTAGATTTTCCAGAACCTGCTTCACCCATGATACAAATTTTTTCACCAGCCGCAATATTGAAATTAAGGTTAGAGAGTACTTTGTTATTATAGCTATATGAAAAATTCAAGTCGTTGAATTTAATAGCTACACCAGTATTACTATCTTGTAGCACTGCACTGCCCTGAGTTTCTATTTCACCTTCGGTTATTTTACTTAATTTTTCTACAGAAGTAAGTACATCATAAACTTTGTCTAGGTTACTAATAAGTTTTTCAACAGACGCAATAACGCTTAAAATAACAATATCAGCCGCAATAAATTGACCGATATTTATCTCTTGGTCTACCAATAGTACGGCTCCTACAATTAACATAGCAGCCGTAATTATTACTTTAAAAGCAATCAAACTCCAGTATTGGGTAAGTAATACTTTAAAATAATTGGTTCTTGCACCTAGATATTCTTTTACAATACCATCGGTTTTATCAATATTAAGGGAGGTACCACGAGAATATTTAAAAGTCTTAATCACCCTAGCCATTTCTTCAAGCCAAGCAGCAGTTGCATATTTTTGATTACTCGCTTCAATACTGGCTTGAAAGCCATCTGGCAATGTATATCGCAAAATAAGGTATAGAAGCAGCAGTAAAATAGCCCCAAAACCTATAAAAACTGGATGATAAAATGCCAGCAGGGTTACTCCGAAAAAAATTTGTATTACGGCAGCAGGAATATCAAGCAATAACTTTTCTATGCCTTTTTGTAAGGAAACCGTATCAAAAAAGCGATTCACCAATTCGGGCAGATAATAAGAATCTAATTTTTCTATATTTAGTTTTGGTAAGCGATCAGAAAACTCAAGAGAGTAGCGGACAAAAATTTTCTGTTGAATTTTCTCTGTAACTTGAAATTGGCGAACCTGCAACAAGCCATTAATGAATACGGCTCCCACCACCAAAACAATTAAAATTACAATTGAAGTAGATACAGAACCAGCCATTACAAAGCTGATGATCGTTTGTATACCCAATGGCATTGCCAGTTGAACCAATCCTGCCAAGATGGCAAAAACGTAAATAGACGACACGTCTTTTTTATCGAGTTTGAGTAACTCTAAAATTTTTTTTGCTGCTCCGGCTGGAGATACTTTGCTTTGTGCTCCCATATGGTTTTGGTAGTATGATTGAAACTGGTTTCAAGCGGACAAACAATTCACAAGGATTGTGCCTGAATACCAATTGGGCTTATTAATAATTTGTAAAAATACACCCCTATTTACAATGAATGCGAATATTATCATTAGTAATTTAACCAATCCAGTACTCTTGTTCTTTATTTTGGGCATTTTTGCTACTTTCTTAAAGAGTGATTTAGAAATTCCCCCTTCAAGTGCTAAGTTTATCTCTTTGTACCTACTTTTTTCAATAGGTTTTAAAGGAGGTCAGGAATTGGTTCACTCAGAAATTAATAGTCAAATTATACTAACGCTTTTATTGGCCCTTATATTTTCTATAGTAGTTCCCGTATATGTGTTTTTTTTATTAAAACTAAGGCTGAATGTTTACGATGCGGGTGCAGTAGCATCGGCATACGGTTCGGTTAGTGCAGTTACCTTTATATCGGCTGCTTCTTTTTTAGAAATGAACAATACCAGTTATGGGGGGCATATGGTTGCTGCGATGGCTTTAATGGAAGCTCCAGCCATTGTAATTGGGGTGATTTTGATTCGTAAATATGATCAAAGTACTACTAAAAGTGGGAGTATTAAGACCATTTTGCACGAAGCATTTACCAATGGATCTGTGATGATGATTTTAGGCAGTTTGGTAATTGGGTTGATAGCCGATAGCAAACAGGCGGAAGGAATTAAACCCTTCACCTCTGATATATTCAAAGGGTTTTTGGCTATATTTTTATTGGAAATGGGAATGGTAGCAGCCAAAAGATTTAAGGCTTTTGTACAGTATGGTTGGTTTGTTAGCTTGGTGAGTATTATTATTCCAATTATAAATGGAACGGCGGCTGTTTTCATTACCACTTTTGGGGATATAAGTACGGGCGACCGATTCATGCTGGCCATTCTTGCAGCCAGTGCCTCTTATATTGCAGTACCCGCAGCCATGCGCTTGGCAGCCCCAAAAGCAGATCCTGGTTTGTATATACCCATGGCATTGGGTATTAGTTTCCCTTTTAATATAAGTATAGGAATGCCACTGTATTGGATGTTGATTCAAGCTTTCCCCTCAACCCATTAATTAAAGATCATCAAATTCGTAAATAGAATCAATGCTGGTACCTGCTTCCATCTCAAAGATGGGCTTTGTAATACCATCTTTTATATCGTACACCCATCCATGCAAATGTGGCAGTTGGGTATGTTTCCATGCTTTTTGAATAATGGATGTTTTTGCTAAATTCATTACCTGTTCTTGAACATTTAACTCAATCATCCTATTGATTTTGAGGTTTTCGTTGGAAATAGAATCAATTTCTTCCCTATGAAAACGATGAACATCTTTAATATTTCGCAACCACTTATTAATAATACCCATATTGTGGTTGGTCATGGCAGCTTTAACGCCTCCACATCCATAATGACCACATACAATAACATGTTTTACTTTCAGCACTTCAACTGCATATTGTAATACACTCAACAAATTCAAATCGGTATGCACTACCATATTGGCAATATTCCGGTGTACGAAAATTTCTCCGGGCTGGGTACCAGTAATTTCATTGGCAGGAACCCTACTATCACTACAACCAATCCATAAAAATTCGGGTGATTGAAGGTCAGCAAGTCTGTTAAAATAGTCTGGATCGTCGGTCAATTTTTCCTTTGCCCAAGCTTTATTTTCTAAAAACAATCGTTGGTATGAAGTCATGGGGATGTTTTAATTTTCAGTAAACAATAAATGCATTGGTTTATGAATGCTTTTTTTCACTTCAACCCGAATATTTCGGGAAGGTGCGCTGAGCATAAAATTATTAACTTCTTCAATAATATCTTTATCAATAAAATCGGCTCGGGTGGCATCAATTAATACATAACAATTATTGGGTAGTGCCTCTAAATGCTTTTTAATAATCGGCTTGTTTAAAAAAGAAACGTCTTTTCTTAGTCGAATCAAGTAATTATTCTGATCGTGGGCAACTAAAATAGCAGAACGAAAATTACTTCTTACCAAATAAAATAGACTAACTACTATTCCAATCATAATCCCAATTAGCAAGTCAGTAAATAAAATAGCAATTATGGTTGCGCCAAAGGGAATGAATTGATCCCATCCTTTTTGGTAAAACTCTTTAAACAATGAGAGTTTAGCCAATTTATACCCTGTAAAAATTAACACAGCCGCCAATGCACTCAACGGAATTTTGTTGATAAGGAATGGAATAAACATTACGGAAAGCAGTAAAAAAACTCCATGAAGTATGGCAGATAGTTTAGTCTTGCCGCCTGCATTTACATTGGCCGAGCTTCTTACTACAACGGATGTTACTGGAATTCCACCGATTAGTCCCGATACAATATTACCAATTCCTTGGGCTTTTAATTCTTGATTGGTTGGGGTGATTCTTTTTAGTGGATCAATTTTATCTACCGCCTCAATGCCCAATAAGGTTTCCAAACTGGCTACAATAGCAAGTGTAAAAGCAGAAGTCCATACAATGGGATTGGTAATGAACTTAAAATTGGGAAATGTGAAGAAGGAAAAAAAGTCAATCAACCGATCTGAAATTGGCAATGAAACCAAGTGTTTGGCTTCTAATGAGCAATCAGGTGTAAAACGTATGAAATAGAAATTAATTACTATACCCATACATACAACCACAAGCGGTGCAGGTAAGGCCGCAAGAAGCTTTTTAGACTGCACAAGCTTAGTCTGCCAAAATACCAATATCAATAAAGAAACAACCCCTATAATTGCAGCCGATGGAGTAATGAATCTAAGTGCTTTTAGAATTTCGGTAAATGTATTTTCATCATCACCTTGAGCAAAGGATTCATCACCTTCAAAATCGGTATCATATCCTACCAAATGGGGTAATTGTTTCAATATTAAAATCAGCCCTATTGCAGCAAGCATTCCTTTAATAACGGAATTGGGCACATAGTGACCAATAATACCTGCTTTTAAGTATCCAAAAACAAGTTGAATAATGCCTGCTATAACTACGGCAAGTAAAAATGCCTCATATACTTGTAGTTTGGTTATTGCTGCTGCAACAATAACCGTTAATCCTGCAGCGGGGCCGCTTACACTTAGTTGAGATCCACTCAATATACCTACAACTATACCTCCCACTATACCTGCAATAATGCCAGCGAACAAAGGGGCTCCTGATCCCAATGCTATACCCAAACAAAGGGGTAACGCAACTAGCAGTACAACAATAGAAGCTGATATGTCAGCAGTTAAATTACTAAAATATTTTTTCATGTATATTAAATATTCAAACCACCACAGGCACTAAGTACTTGACCTGTTATATATGAACTCAAATCACTGGCTAAGAATAAGGTAGTATTCGCAATTTCTTCTACTTTACCAAATCTGCCCAGAGGAATCTTCTGCAAAAATTGCGCCGCACCCTCTCCATCCTTTAAATAATGCGTCATATCTGTGTCAATAAATCCAGGCGCTATTGCATTACAACGAATATTTCTTGAGCCCAGTTCAGCAGCAATAGATTTGGTGAAGCCAATAATACCAGCTTTACTGGCTGCATAGCTACTTTGTCCCGCATTACCACGAATACCAACAATAGAACTCATATTGATAATACTGCCTTGTTTGGCTTTCATCATGGGGCGGATGACTTGTTTGGTCATATTAAAAATACTTTTTAAATTAATATCCATTACATCATCCCATTGTTGTTCAGTCATTCTTAGCAAGAGGTTGTCTTTAGAAATACCCGCATTATTTACGCAGATATCAATAGCACCAAACTCTTTGATGGTATCATTCACCAATGTTTCACAATCTGTAAAAACAGCCGCATTGCTTTTTACTGCTTTGGCTTTTACACCCATGGCCTCTATTTCACTAACCAATATTGCAGCTTTATCTGCACTGCTTTCACTAATATAAGTTAATATAATATTACTTCCATGTGCTGCTAGTTTTAAAGCAATTGCAGCACCTATTCCGCGGGCTGCGCCGGTAACAATTGAAACTTTTCCTTCTAATAATTGCATTTTCAAAAATTTTAGTTCAGATAAGATACAAATAAAAGAAATTAAATAGGAGAATATTATAAAATGGGAGCCGATTTTCTTTTTTCAAGTAAAAACTTAATTTCCTCTATATAAATTCTTTCGTTGCTTAATCTTGGAACTTTGTGTTGACCCCCTAGTTTGCCTTTTTGTTTTAACCAAGCACTGAATATGCCTTTTTCAATGGAATGTATAACGGGTAAAGCCAGAGCAATATCTTTATATCGTTTCGCTTCATAATCACTGTTGAGTAATTTAAGTGCCATATCTAGTTCATAGGCAAACTGGTAGGTGCATTCAGGTTTAACTTCAAACTCAATTAACCATTCGTGTGCACCCGTGTTTTCATCACCAAAATAAATAGGTGCTGCGGTATAATCGTTTACTTGTAAGCCAGTTTTTTGGGCTGCAATAGCAATGGCTTTATCGGTATTATCGGCAATTAATTCTTCACCAAAAGCGTTTATATATTGCTTTAAACGTCCCGTTACTTTTATTCTAAATGGGTTGGTTTGAGTAAATTGAATGGTATCTCCAATGAGGTAACGCCATAAGCCACCATTGGTACTAATTACCAAAGCATAATTTTCACCAATCACAATATCTTTCAAACCCATAGTTTTAGGATTGGTTTTACCGTATTCTGTAACAGGCATAAATTCATAGAAAATTCCATTTTCTACAAATAGCAACATACCATCATCATCCGGATGTGCTTGAGCGGCAAAAAAGCCTTCGCTGGCATTATACATTTCAAGATAGCTGCAACCAAGGCCAATTAATTTTTTAAATTGTTCTCGATAAGGGGTAAAAGAAACGCCGCCATGAATATAGAGTTCAAGATTGGGCCAAACTTCCCTTAACGTGTTTTTGCCGGTTATTTCTAGTATGCGTTTAATGAGAATTAACGTCCAAGTAGGCACGCCCGAAATTGAGGTAACATCTTCTTCAATGGTATGTTTAGCCAGCATTTCAATTTTTTGTTCCCACTCGTCCATCAGCGCAATCGAAAGCTCTGGTGTTCTAATCCAGTTGGCCCAGATGGGTGTATTTTGCAACAGCACAGCACTTAAATCGCCGTATTGCATTTCATCATTTAGCTGACTAATTTGGTGACTTCCACCTATTACCAATCCTTTACCAGTAAGTAAATCGCTTTCATTGCGATTATTGTAATACATGGTGAGTACATCTTTGGCACTTTGAAAGTGACAGTTTTCAAGGCTTTCTTGGGTAATGGGAATAAACTTACTCTTATCATTGGTAGTACCGCTGCTTTTTGCAAACCATTTTACGGGAGTATTCCAAAGAATATTTTCTTCACCTTGCATCATCCTATCAATATAGGGCTTCAGTTGATCATATTCATGAATGGGTATACGATCTTTGAATTCACGAATGCTAAATATTTCATTTAGGCCATATTTTCTTCCAAACTCTGTGTATTGTGCATGCGTTACTAAATCTTGTAATACTTCTCGCTGAACATCAATGGGGTTTTGAATCCACTGCTCAATGCGCCAGTGGCGCATTCGGGCTAGTCTTGATATGGCGGGACTGAGTAATTTCATTTTTAGAAATGGGCAAAATACAAATTCTAATCAATATCAGCAATATACCGAATTCAATTGAGAGCAATGTAGATTATATGGTAGGATTATCTCTTGCCATATCAATAATCCAATCTTTTCTTTTTAATTCAAAATTGGTTCCCAAGTATAGGCGACGAACTTGCTCATCTGCTGCAAGTTCTTCAGCGGTACCATGTTTAAAAATTTTTCCTTCAATTAATAAATAAGCCCTGTCGCAAATAGAAAGGGTTTCATTCACATTGTGATCGGTAATAAGTATTCCTATATTCTTATATTTAAGTTTGGCAACAACTGTTTGTATGTCTTCCACTGCAATGGGATCAACTCCTGCAAAGGGTTCATCGAGCAAAATGAATTTGGGATCTACCGAGAGCGCGCGTGCAATTTCGGTTCTTCTTCGTTCGCCACCACTGAGGCTGTCTCCATTGTTGTGCCTAACATGGTGGAGGTTGAATTCATCCAATAAAGATTCAAGTTTATGAGCTCGTTCTGCCTTTGTAAGTTTGGTCATTTCTAGAATGGCTAAAATATTATTTTCTACCGAAAGTTTGCGAAATACGCTGGCTTCTTGCGGTAAGTAGCCAATACCCATTTGAGCCCGCTTGTACATGGGTAATTTGGTAATATTTTCATCATTCAAGAAAACAGATCCAATATCGGGCTTAATTAACCCCACTACCATATAAAAACTAGTGGTTTTGCCAGCTCCATTCGGGCCAAGTAATCCCACAATTTCACCTTGTTCAACGGAAACAGATACATTATTTACAACGGTTCTGCCTTTATAACTTTTTACAAGGTCTTTGGTATGTATAGTAAGATTCACAGTGGTTGCTTTGCACAAAAGTAAAGCTTATAGCAGAAACAAGCACTAGGCCATTTGATCAGGAAGGAATTTAACCCGCCATTATAAAACAACGCTACTTGTAAGGGGGCAAAATGGCAAAACCTATTCTGGTTTAGATTTGATTGACACCAGCTTAATCATTCCAACTTTATCAAATAGTTTAATAAAGGGGTAAACAGGATCAAATTCCCACCATTTTGCAGCAAAATTGGGTCTAGCACCCGCATGGTGATGATTATTTTGAAATAATTCGCCCAACATTAGAAAGTCAATTATCAGTGTATTTTTTGATTGGTCTTTTTCATCCGGAAAATTGCGATATCCATATTTATGCCCAGCCCAGTTAACCACTGCACCTTGAATAGGGCCAATTAGAAAATGAATGGGTAAAAAAAGGAACATCCACCACTCAGTTGCAAAACAAACGTAAAAAATAATATATATGGCAGCAAAACCCAAACGGCAGGCCCAGCTATCAGCTATTTTATCAATTTTATCATAAACCGGAAAGTTCTTGTCGAATTTAGACTCAAACTCGAATGTACCATTTAAAACACCATTATACACTTTTCTTGTGTACATCATCATAGAGAAAGCCTCTTTAAAAAAATGGGGTGTATGGGGATCTTTTTCAGTATCACTGTATGCATGGTGCATCCTATGCAAAATAGCGTAAGCCCGAGCATTTAAGTAGGATGTGCCTTGGGTAATCCAAGAATAAATATACCAAAATTTCTCCCAAAATTTATTCATGGTAAACATTTTATGTGCAGCATAACGATGTAAATAAAAGGTTTGACCAAAAAGAGAAAGGTACCAATGTGAAACTAAGAAAATGAGTATAATCATTGTTGTAAAATACTTGTATTGAAAGAAAAACTAGGTATGCAATGCAAAGATTGCGCTTTATAATTTAATAATGCTTTATTTTAAATATAAAATTTAGGTTATACTTGTTGAAGCTATGCGTTATCAAATAAATTTCTATTAAATAGACTAGCTGTTTAATTAATTTTTTAACATTTGTTGTTTAATACTAGAAGCTGCAACAGGCTTGAATTTTTCGCTATAGATATTACTATGATAACCAAGAATCTAACTTGTTTGGCTCTCAGAAAACCATCATCTCTTCTAAATAATTAACCCAAACTGGCTTTAAACATATTATAATTTAAATTATTTAAGTTGAATTATAGAGAAGGGTTTTAAATTGGCAGCTTAAAAAAACCTTAAAACAGTTATTTTTGCCGTTCAAGCAACTATCTTCTTATTATGATTTATTACAATTCAACTAAAAACCACTTCCATATATTTTTTTGTGTTATGCTGATTTGTTTAACAGTATCCTGTAAAAGCAAAGAAAAAGAACCTGAATCTGCGCTATTTCCTGAATTACCTGTGGTAGCTGTTGTGCAAAAAGATACCGCCTTACAAAATGATTATGTTTCTGATATTCAAGCGGTTAAAAATGTGGAAATTCGTGCAAGGGTACAGGGGTTTCTCGACAAGATTTTTGTAGACGAAGGACATGAAGTAAAAAAAGGTCAGCCCATGTTTCAAATAAACGATATTGAATACAAAACAGAATTGGCCAAAGCCAAAGCAAATGTTTCTAGTGCTGTAGCAGAAGCAAAGGCGGCAGAACTGGAAGTGAATAGGACAAAATTATTGGTTGAAAAAAATATTATTTCTGTTACTGAATTTGAGTTGGCTTCCGTAAAACTAAAAGCAGCCAAAGCAAAAATTGATGAGGCTTTATCTGCCCAACAAGCGGCCGAAACAAAACTTTCCTACACATTTATTCGCGCACCTTTTGATGGAATTATGGATAGAATTCCCCTTAAAATAGGAAGCTTAGTTGATGCTGGTGCTTTGCTTACTACCCTTTCAGATATCAATAATGTATTTGCTTATTTTCATATTTCAGAAAATGAGTACTTGCAATATAAAAAATCAATATCCAAAGGGATTGAACAAAATAAAAATATTAATCTCATATTGGCTGATGGTTCGCCTTACCCCTTTACTGGAAAAATAGAAACCATTGATGGAGAATTTAACGACAACACTGGTGCAATATCATTTAGAGCTAGGTTTCCCAATCCAAATAAACTACTGAAACATGGTGCATCTGGTAAAGTGAGATTAATTAGTGAAGTAAATAATGCCATTATTATTCCACAAAAATCTGCTTTTGAAATTCAAGATAAAAACTATGTATTTGTTGTAGAAAAAAATAATATAGTAAAAATGCGCGCTTTCAAAACAACTAGAAGGGTTGCTCAATATTATATTGTTGAAGAAGGACTGGTTGCCGGGGAACATATTGTTTTTGAAGGCATGCAATCGGTTCGTCAAGGCACAAAAATTAGCCCCAAGCTAATGAATCTTGATAGTGTAATGCAAGTTAAAACCAATCTTGATTAATTTTCTTGTGAATTTAAATTCAACTTTTTATTATGCTGGAAACCTTTATTAAAAGACCAGTACTTTCACTGGTTATATCTATTATTATTACCTTACTAGGGGTACTTGCGCTATTTACGTTGCCAATTACCCAATTTCCAGATATTGTTCCACCATCAGTAACAGTTACTGCAAAATATACAGGTGCCAATGCAGAAGTGTGCGCAAAAGCAGTGGCTACCCCACTTGAAAGAGCCATTAACGGGGTTCCAGGAATGACGTATATGTCGTCAGTTTCTAGTAACAATGGTATTACCCTTATTACCATTTCTTTTAAAGTAGGAATTGATCCAGACGTAGCTGCCGTAAATGTGCAAAATAGAGTTACAACCGTACTAGATGAATTGCCTGAAGAAGTAATTAAAGCGGGCGTTACTACCGAGAAAGACGTTAATAGTATGTTGCTTTACCTCAATGTGATGAGTGAGGATACTGCCGCCGATGAACAATTTATTTACAATTTTGCTGATATAAATATTCTTCAAGAATTAAAACGGATTGATGGAGTAGGTTTTGCGGAAATTATGGGTCAGAAAGAATATTCTATGCGGGTGTGGTTGAAACCAGACAGGATGCTGGCTTATAATATTTCAGCCCAAGACGTGATTGATGCGTTGCGCAACCAAAATGTAGAAGCGGCTCCTGGAAAAACAGGAGAAAGTTCGGGTAAAAACCCGCAGTCGCTTCAGTATATTCTTCGATACACTGGTAAGTTTTTTGAACCCTCACAATATAAGAATATTGTGTTGAAGGCAGAAAATAATGGATCCATCCTATACCTAAAAGACGTTGCAGATGTAGAGTTTGGAGCTATGACTTACAGTATGATTTCAAAAACAGATGGTAAACCATCTGCTTCTATTATGCTCAAACAACGGCCTGGATCTAATGCAAAAGAAGTAATTGAAAAAGTAAAAAGCAGAATGGCAGAACTTAAAGCAAGTTCCTTTCCGCCAGATATGAAATATAATTTTGCTTATGATGTTTCTCGTTTCTTAAATGCATCTATCCATGAAGTTATTAAAACTTTAATTGAAGCATTTATTTTGGTGTTTATAATTGTATTTATTTTTCTGCAAGATTTTCGTTCTACTTTAATTCCTGCGCTTGCTGTTCCTGTTTCATTAATTGGTACGCTGGCTTTTATGCAAGCCATGGGATTTTCAATAAATCTGCTTACTTTATTTGCATTGGTATTAGCAATTGGTATTGTAGTTGATGATGCAATAGTTGTTGTAGAAGCGGTACACCTTAAAATGGAGGAACAGCATTTATTGCCCATTCAAGCAACTATGAGTGCTATGAAAGAAATTGCTGGTGCTATTGTTGCTATTACTTTGGTTATGTCTGCCGTTTTCATACCCGCAGCCTTTCTATCCGGATCGGCTGGGGTATTTTACAGACAGTTTTCCCTAACTTTAGCCGTTTCAATTCTTATTTCAGGAATAAACGCACTCACACTTACACCTGCACTATGTGCCATCTTAATTAAGCCACATCACTATCCTAAAAAGAAAAATTGGCTCACCCAATTTTTTAATTCTTTTAATAATAAATACCAGAGCATTGAAACTAGGTATTCACAAATGGTAGGTTGGATTACAACTAAAAAAATGGTTACTATTGGCGTAATTGGATTATTTGTTATTGGAATTATAGGGGTAAATAAAATTTTGCCCAGCGGATTTATTCCTACAGAAGATCAAGGAATTATTTATGTGAATGTGTCTACTCCTGCTGGTGCTACTGTGGAAAGAACCGAACAGGTATTGGTTCAACTAGAAAAAATAATTAAAGACCTTCCCGCTGTAGAAAACATTACTACTTTGTCTGGTTATAGCCTCATCACAGAAGCAGCAGGCGCTTCATATGGAATGATGATGATTAACTTAAAACCTTGGAAGGAGCGGAATGAAACGGTGAAACAATTGCTTCCAGTTTTACAACAAAAATGCAAAAATATATCAGATGCTTCCATTGAGTTTATGCCTCCACCTACTGTGCCAGGTTTTGGTAATACAAGTGGCTTTGAACTGAGAATTATTGATAAAACTGGATCTGGAAACTTGCAGCAAACTGCAAAAGTTACCCAGCAATTAATTCAAGATATTAAATCTGCTGGCGTGGTTGGTGCAGCATATACTGGCTTTGATCCAAGCTTTCCACAGTATATGATTCACATTGATTATGATATGGCCGCAAAAAAAGGAGTATCCGTAGACAATGCCATGACCGATCTCCAAACCCTTATAGGCAGCTATTATGCAACCAATTTTATTAGATTTGGACAAATGTACAAAGTAATGGTTCAAGCCTATCCCAATTTTAGGGCAAAACCCAACGACTTGCTTAACCTATATGTTAAAAACAATCGTGGCGAAATGGTGTCTTATGCAACGTTTATTAAATTAGAAAGAGTGTATGGGCCAGAGCAACTCACTCGATACAATATGTACACTTCTGCCATGGTAAATGGCGATGCAGCTACTGGTTTTAGTAGTGGTGAAGCCATACAATCGGTTAATAAAATAGCGAAAGAAAAACTACCACGCGGTTATAGTTATGAATGGTCTGGAATAACGCGCGACCAAATTGCTTCGGGCAATCAAGCCAGTATTATTTTTATCATTTGCCTACTATTTGTTTATCTTATACTTTCAGCACAATATGAGAGTTTTATAATGCCTTTCGCGGTAATTCTCTCTTTACCTACGGGCGTATTTGGAGCATTTTTAGCACTGAAGGTTTTGGGACTAGAAAACAATATTTACGCACAAGTGGCATTGGTAATGTTGATTGGATTACTGGGCAAAAACGCTATTTTAATTGTTGAATTTGCTATGTTGCGCAGGAGCCAAGGGTTTACAATTATTGAATCTGCCAAGGAAGGTGCTGTATCTCGTTTGAGACCTATTTTAATGACTTCGTTTGCATTTATTGCAGGGCTTATTCCGCTTTGTATTGCATCTGGTGCTGGCGCAATTGGGAATCGTTCAATTGGAACAGCATCGGCAGGTGGTATGTTTTTTGGAACCATTTTTGGCGTGATTTTAATTCCAGGGCTCTACGTAATTTTTGCTCATTTATCAGAACGAATCAAACGTAAAAAAATAAATCCTGCTAGTACCGTTTTTATTGATCATCCTGAACAAGCAACCGATCAATAAGCAATTGATGTGGATTATATTGCTATGATATAAAAAGTTAATTAAAGAGTGAAATGATTTATTCTACTAAGTAGAAATAACCATAAAATGAAACTTGAAATATGATTAAAAACCAGCTTAACACATGCTTTATTTTTTTCAGTTTACTATGTATACTCTGTTGCAAGATGCCCAGAAAAATAGTTGCCAATCTTACCGTTGATTTGCCAAATCAATTTGCAGCAATTACCGATTCCGTGCATGATGAATCTCTAATTAAAAATACATTTTTTCAAGATGCTACACTTAGGGCATTAATTGATACATCTTTAAAGAATAATCCAGATTTATTAATTGCACTACAAAAAATTAAAATGGCAAAGGCTGGCATATTTGCTGCAAAAGGATTGGGTACTCCAGCGTTAGATGCTATTGTATCTGCCGGTGTAGAAAAATTTGGCGACTATACCATGAATGGAATTGGAAACTATGATATGAACTTGTCGCCCAATGTCAATAAAAATCAAAAGATACCGCTTAATATGCCCGACTTATTTCTAGGTTTTAGAACCAGCTGGGAGGCAGATATCTGGGGTAAGTTATCAGAAAGAAAAAAAGCAGCTTATAAACGCTATCTAGCAACAAACGAAGCACAACAATGGCTTGCCACGCAACTCGTAACCGAAATTGCGGTTAGATATTATGAACTACTTGCTCTTGATAAGGAAAAAGAAATTTTATACAACAATATACGCTTGCAAGAAAATGCAGTAGAAATTGTAATTGCACAAAAAGCAGGAGGTCGTGCTACTGAATTAGCAGTTCAACAATTCAGTGCTCAATTATTGAGTACCAAAAGTTTACTAAATATTATTAAACAGCAGATTGTTATTTCAGAGAATCAAATTAATGTGCTTACAGGAAGTTTTTCAAAAAAAATAAATAGATCTAAACAAATAACAGAAATAGTACTCCCGAATTTAGTAAATGCCGGTATTCCCTCACAATTATTAACAAATAGACCCGATATTAAAGAGGCAGAATTAATAGTACAGGCCAGTGGTGCAGAATTAGAGGCAAGTAGAAAAGCTTTTTTGCCATCATTAAATATTACTGCGTCTACTGCTTTAAATAGTTTTAATCCTTCTTTTATAATAAGTCCCCAATCACTGGCTTATGGTATTCTTGGTGGATTAATAACTCCTATTCTAAGTAAAAATCAATTAATATCAAATTATGCCATAGCCAATGCTGTACAAGAAGAAGCTTTTCAACAGTATAGAAAATCTATCCTGAAAGCATATAGTGAAGTTGTAATTGATTTAAAAGGGATAGAATATTACAAAGAGGTTTTCTCACTTAAGCAAAAAGAGACTGCCATTTTACAGTTAGCCGTTTCTACTTCTAAAGAGTTATACCTTACAGGCTATGCTTCTTATTTAGAAGTTATTACAGCTCAAAGAGGAGTTTTAGAAGCTGAGTTAGAAACTATTAATACAAAAAAACAAGTGTTTGTATACTTAATTAATTTGTACCGATCACTAGGCGGCGGATGGAAATAATATTTAGTGGCTTTTATGGTACACCCCAAACTCAACTGCATACGTGATGATACCAGCAATACTTTTAGCCCCAACTTTTTCCATGATTCTAGTTCGATGACCTTCAATGGTACGTTTGCTAAGGCTTAAATTACAAGCAATTTCTTTACTGGTATATTCATCACATATTAATTTCATAATTTGTATTTCTCGATCTGTAAATACAATATTTAATTTGGGTTTTTGTTGGAATTTTTTTTCTACAATCTTTGTAAGTTTATCGGTGATTTCATTACAGAAATAAGGCTTATTCATATAGACGGTTTTTATGGCTTCAATAATTTCATAGGGATGAGCTGTTTTAGATACCAATCCTAATACGCCAGCATCTAACATTTCAATAATGGTTTCTTCTTTGGCGGATTGAGCAGTCGCAATGATGCGAGTATCTGGTAATTGGCGTAGGATCTCTTTGGTTACGTATGCTCCTTCTAAAATGGGCATTTTTGCGTCTGTAAGCACAATATTGGGTTTTAATTCCAAGGTTTTTTTTAATAAAACTTCTCCATTATTTGCTTCGCCAATTATTTGAATAGCTACCTGGTAATTAAGAAATGTTTTTAACCCAGCTCTAAATACGTCTTGGCTGTCAGCAATCAGCAATTGTATAGTTGAATTTGGAATCAATTAAACAAGGATTATAGTAATATAATAATTGCAAATTCAGTTTTTTATAAATACGCGAGCTCAGTATAAATACGGAGGTTTTATAAATTTGTGAATTCTTTAACATTTGCAAGAGGCCGCTTTTAAACAAATATTTAGCAAATATCGAACCGTTCACTCAAACAGAAACTTAGGAATTCTATTTCACAATTAATTTAAAAAAGCAAGTATTGAATTTCTATTTTATAGCCTATCTTGTAAACAAGTGTTTTTATTCAGAAAAAAAATATAATTTTCTCTTGCTTTTAAAAAATTTAAACCAACAATTAAACGTTATTAAATGAACCATAACAAGAGTTTGTTTCCAACCGAATTGTTAATTAGCGAAACGAAGTTCAGCGAAGCTCATTCTATGTGGCCATTAAAAAACAATAAAAATTAACATATGAAAAAGACTACACTTGCCATTTTACTCCTTATTATGGTGTGCAACTTGAATATTAATGCCCAAAAGAAAGCAGATCCTGATAGCTTAGGCAAGGAAGCCCAAAAAACAGAAGTATGGGAGCCAGTTCCTATATTAGTAACGCCAGGAAAAACAAATTCAGATGCGCCATCAGATGCTATTATATTATTTAATGGTAAAAATACGAATGCATTTCAGAAGACAGATGGTAGTGCAGTTGGGTGGAAAATAGACCAGCAGGGTATTTTGAATGTTGTGAAAGGTTCGGGATATATTCAAACCAAAGAAAGTTTTGGATCTTGTCAATTACATATTGAATGGAGAACACCAATTGCCATTGCAGGAAGTAGTCAAACAAGAGGTAATAGCGGAATCTTTTTAATGGGCAGATACGAGTTACAAGTGCTTGACTCATACAACAATCCAACCTATGCAAATGGTCAGGCGGGCAGCATTTATAAGCAATATATACCGTTGGTAAATGCTTGTAAAAAGCCAGGGGATTGGCAATCTTATGATATTATTTTTACAGCGCCAGAATTTTTCTCAGATGGGAGTCTGCAACAACCTGCTTATATAACTGTTCTCCATAATGGGGTGCTGATACAAAATCATGTTGCCATTAAGGGAAATACTGAATGGATTGGAGCACCCGCATACAAAGTACATAAAACAAAAGAACCTTTGGCAATTCAAGATCATGGCTTGGATGGTGGAAATCCTGATAGCTTTAGAAATATTTGGATCAGACCCTTATAAGTTTGAAATTAATATACTTTGTACATGACCGGAAATAAATACCTCAAATATTTAAATGTTTTAGCTTTATTTGATACCAAGCGTACACGTGATATTTTTAAAGTAAATCCAACACTTAGTGTAGAACGAAAAGAAGCAGAAAAAATATTGGTGAGTGTATTCAATTACTCCCCTGACTCAATAGAAGAAAAAATCCATTATGAAATACAAAACTGTTTTTCTTGTAAAGACAATTCATATACTAGTTGGATAAATATTGATGGGATAAAAAAAAAAGAAGTAGAAACCATTTCTAACCACTTTGGTATACACTACCTCATTATTGAGGATATTTTAAGTATAAACCAAAGACCTAAAATGGATGATATAAACCCTGTTCTTTATTGTTTATTAAATATGCTTTATTTTAATAACCAAACAGGTGCAGTGGAAACAGAACAAATTAGTATCGTTTTAGGTAAAGGATTCGTGTTGTCTTTTCAGGAAGATGCAGAAAGAGATGTGTTCAATCCAATAAGAGAAAAACTAAAAATAACCAACTCCAAGTTGCGACAAAATGGCGCAGATTATTTGTGTTATGCTTTACTCGATATGATTGTAGATCACTATTATTTGGTGATGGAAAAAATTGGAGAAAGAATTGAATTATTGGAAGAAAAAATTATAAGAAGTAGTAATACCCGATCACTAGCAGAAATAAATGCATTAAGAAAAGAATTGATTGTGTTGAAGAGAAATGTGAGCCCCGTTAGAGAACTGATAGGTGGAATTATTAGAAGTGAGAGTGAGTTATTGCAAGATAAAACTACTAAGTATTTTAAAGATGTTTACGACCATATTGTACAAGCCAATGATTTGGCAGAGAGCTATAGAGATATGATGATTAATCTACAGGATCTTTACCTCAGCAATGTAAATCTTAAAATGAACGAGGTAATGAAAGTAATGGCCATAGTTACCTGTTTGTTAGCACCTGCAACAGTTATTGGAGGAATTTTTGGGATGAATTTTGATAAACTCCCATATATTCATCATGAATATGGGTTTTATATTGCTGCAGGATTAATGACAATAGTACCCATTATTATGATTTTTATATTTAGAAAAAGGGGATGGTTTTAATACCACCCCCCTAGTATTTATTTATACACGAATTGTTTTCCATTTTCCTTTTTTGAAAAGAACCATGCTGGTAATTGATATGCCCGTTTCTGTAATTACAATGGCTATAAAAATACCTGTAGTTCCAATGGCCGAATATTTCGACAAGAAATAGGCAAGTGGAATTTGGAATACCCAAAACCAAAAAAAGTTTATTATAGTAGGGGTTCTACTATCACCTGCTCCATTAAAAGCATTGATCATTACCATTCCAATACCATAAAAAATATAACCTATGCCAATAATTCTAAGCGCCCTTGCGCCTGTTTCAACAACTATGGGTTGATTGTTTAAAAGTGAAACTAAGTTGGGAGCAAAAAATATAAATATTACTGAAATAAATCCCATAAAGTACGCATTGTATTTTGCAGTTTTCCAAACAGAGATAGCGGCCCTTTCAGGTTGGTTGGCACCTAAATTTTGGCCTACTAGTGTTGCTGCTGCATTGCTTAATCCCCAGGCTGGCATTAAACAAAAAATAATAAGTCGTATAGCAATGGTATAACCAGCTAAGGCATCGCTTCCATAATCAGATACTAATCTTGCCATAAATATCCAACTGGCAGATCCTATTAAAAATTGAAGTGTACCAGTTGTAGCCATATTTACAATTGATTGAATTGTATTCCAAACAGGTTTGAAATGAATAAATTTTACTACAATTTTACCCCTCCCCTTTATTAGAAAATACAACTGGTAACAAACTCCAATTCCTCTTCCGATGGTAGTAGCAATGGCAGCTCCTGTAAGACCGTAATAATTAATTAAAATCGGGCAGAGTAAAATATTACAAGCGTTTGCAATCCAGAGACTTTTCATGGCAATAGCTGCATTTCCAGCTCCTCTAAAAATACCATTGATTAAGAATAATAACATTATTACTAGGTTTCCAGAGAGCATTACCACGGTATAGTTTTTTCCCGCGGCAACGATTTCTTTTGAGGCGCCTACCAAAAACAAAATTTCATTAGTATAAGTGATGCCAATAGCGCTTATTATAATACTAATTCCCATGCAAATTAGTAGGGCTTGTGCGCTGGCTTCGGCTGCAGCACTAGGATTTTTTTCTCCTATTCTTCTTGCAACAATTGCTGTTACTGCCATGCTTAAACCAATTGCTAATGAATATACAATGGCTAATACTGATTCGGTTAAACCAACTGTTGCAGTTGCAATTGAACCTAGCTTGCTAACAAAAAAAATATCTACTACTGCAAAAACAGATTCCATGCACATTTCAAGTATCATGGGTATGGCAAGCATAAAAATTGCTTTCCTAATATTTCCTGTTGTAAAGTCTTTTGATTCTGTATTTAATGATTCTTTACATAAACTATATATGGCACTAATTGCCTTCTTGAATGAATGAGCAGTCATTTACAAGTGTTTAAAATTGATAAATATCCACAAGAAGTTGTAGATTAAGATAGGGTAAGATAAACCTAGTAAGGTTTAAGCAAAAAGCTCATAGCAAAAAAATTCGTAAAATAAAGCTGTTGGAGGCTGTTTCCAGCTCAACGATTTTAACAAAAATATGAAAAAAGATTATACAGAAATTTTTTCTGCAATAATTGCATATAAGTCGTTTGGATTAAAGGGCTTAGAAACACAACCATTCATTCCGAGTTGAATTGCTTTTGCTTCAATATCTGTTGTAATTACAGAAGCAGTTAAAGCAATGATGGGTATTGAGTGATTGAATTCTCTAATTTTTTTTGTAGCCGTGTATCCATCCATAATAGGCATTTGTATATCCATCAAAATAAGATCAATTGTATTATTTTTCACTTTTTCTACTGCTACCTCACCATTTTCTGCAAGTACTACTTCTGCATGCCAATTTTTCAACATTCGCTGTGCAATCATTACATTGAATTCTACATCTTCTACCAATAAAATTGTTTTGCCTGCTAAGTTAAACTTTAGGTCGCCATGCTGTTTGGCCTCTTCTCTAATTTCTGTGGTACTTCTTTTGAAATGGAGCGTAAAGAAAAATTTAGAACCTACACCTAATTCGCTTTCTATATATATTTCGCTTTCTTGTAATTGCAATAGCCTTTTAATAATGGTTAACCCCAATCCAGAACCTCCAAATTCTCGGGTTATATTATTATTTGCTTGGGTAAATCGTTCAAAAATTAAACTTTGTTTTTCTTTAGGAATGCCAATTCCAGTGTCTTCAATTGCAAAATAGAGAGCCACATCTGCTTTGGTTGATTTTTTTAATTCAACTCTAATAATAATGGTTCCATCTTTTGTAAACTTTACTGCATTTGAGACTAAATTATTTAAAATTTGTCCCAACCGAACATCATCCCCAACTACAAATTCAGGAATATCATCGTCGAAAATAATTTTTATTAGATTTCCTTTTTCTTCTGCTTTAACTCGATTTGCCATTTTAATATTCTTCAAAAAATGAAGTATATTAATATTCCGTTCTGCAAAAATAATTTTACCTTCTTCTAATTTACTAAAATCAAGCACATCATTAATTAAGCTGAGTAAATTTTCAGAAGAAATTTCCATTACATTTAATAACTCCTTCTGGTCAGGTAATAAATCCTGGTATTGTAGCAGCATAATTGTACCTATTATAGCATTAAGTGGAGTTCTTATTTCGTGGCTCATTACCGATAAAAACTCACTTTTAGCCAACGCGGCTTTCTCTGCATATTCCTTTGCATTGATTAAATCTTTTTCTAGTTGTTTGGTATTTAAAATTTGTTTTTCTAGAAACGAAATAATATGTATTAGGTCGTCATCCTCATCAGAAAATTCTTGAGGAGCATTTGGATCGAGTGATCGAATGGCTTCTTTTAATTTTGATATTGATTGCTGACGAATATTATTTTGTTCCTGCAAATCTTTTGTGGCTCTTTGGTACTCTTGTTCACTCACTTCGAAAGCGTGTTCGGTAATTTTTCGGTCGCGATCAAAAGAAGTATAGCTCTTACTAATGTTTTGAAGCAGAGCTTGAACTGGTTCCGAGGACAGGGTTTCGGGACTTAAAAATTTTTCAATTTGTTTTTCTAAGATTGGATGGTATGCCATATAATTATGTTTCTAAGAATGTGGTAATTGTCATTGTTTGATTGTGCAACTCGCAATTTGAGTTGGGATTGAAAGGAGAAAGTTCTCCGTAAGAATAAAATCCTGTAACACTGGTATTTAATCCAAATATATTTTTTGCGGCTACTACTTCTTCACTGGTTCTTTCTTGTAAAATTAGTTTTCTACCTACACAACTTATTAATATAGCAAGATCTGGACTTTGGGTGCCAGTTTTTTCGAAGGTTTTTTTTGCTGCAACTGAAGAGCCGTCAATTATTTTTTCAAAATTAGCTTTCATAAGCCTTACCTTACTTCCTTCAGGCATATTACCTGCAAAAATCATGGCCTGTTTTTCTTCATCTATATTTAAAATAGTTCTTACTAAGTTTTTTCCCGAATCATCTGTTCTCATGCACAAGGGAAAAAGTAAAGCAGAACCGGGAAGTTCATCTACGTAAGGGCCAAGGTATTCTTTATACAATTCAAGCGCATTTCTTCCATCAATTTCATACAAAATATTTTTATCGGACTTGCTAATTATTCGTTCTTTGCCAAATTCATCCCATCCTCCAAATGAGCTATGCCCTACTGACAATGAATTTCCATAAAATCCTATGGCAACAATATTTCCTTCGGAAGCTGGCTCATTTAAACCTACATAAGTTTTGAAAAATCTTGCGGCATCCCCTGCGAGACCTCCTGTTACTGGAATACCCATTTTGTTCTCAGCATTAAGGCCATTAACCAACTCACTTCCGTTAATAAAAGAGCCCTCAGAAATAACCAAAACGGCTACCAAATTATCTTCCAAAAGCGATTGCATAAGCGCACTACCTGTTTCAAAACTGTTTACATCCTTACTAATATTAATGGCAATGGATCGGGTTGTAGATTTTTCAAACTGAATAGCGGTTGCTACGGCTGTATCATCGTAAACTTGGTCGTTTAAAATTTCACCAGATGTTGAACTAGAAACAATATCAGCATTTGGAAATCTACTTTTTAAATAGTTAAATACCTCATCTTGGCTGATAATTTCACCAGATCCAAAAACAAGCACAAGTTGTGCATTTTCTTCGGAAAAACCTAGAGAGCTAGATTCGTTTTTCCAACCGCTCGATTGATAATGGAGTTGTGCAGTTTTCATTTGGCAGCATTAAAGTTTGTACAAGATAGAATATTTTTTATATATTCTATGCACGAATGCTGTTTTAGTGTTTGCAATCGGTACTATGTGCATGATTGTGTTTGCGACAAAGCCGATAATTGAGAAAGTGTGCAGCAATAATTAATAATACAGATGGAATCAATAGTATAAGCTCCAGATTGTGAAAACTAACCTTTAAAATCAATAGTGCCATTCCACCAGAAAACAAATATACCGGCAGCCAACTGTGGTGGTGTTTACGAAATCCATGATATAGCGCATAAATACCCAATACAAATGCCAGTGCTATCATAGCATATTCAAAACCAATATGTTCAAGTATATTCACGCCAAAGAGTGGTAAACTACTTACAAATAATGGAAGCAGTGCGCAATGTATTGCGCAAACTATAGAAGTTGCTATACCCAAAGCATCCCAATTTATATTTAATTTCATCAGTTGGTAAAACTACGCCATTGCAACTTTGTTGCAAAATATTTGTTGCATATTGGGGTTTTATGCAGTAATAAAATCTGATGTACCTTTATGGTATTAGAATAATTTCAATAACCTCTCCCGTTTTAATTATTAATGAAAAACAGGTTGGCTTAAATTAGTATTTGGATGTATAAGAAATTAATAGGATATCTTTTGTTTGCAACTGTTTTGGTGCTCACTTTTTTATACTTTGTGTTTAAAGGAACGGATAATTGGAAAAAAAAGCTATCAGTTATTAGTTATGTGCAACCCTTCCGATTTACTACACAGGAAGGATTGCCTTTTACAGAAAAAGATATGATGGGTAAAGTAACGGTAGTGGAGTATTTTTTTACCAGCTGTAAGGGAATTTGCCCCAAAATGAATAACAATATGAAATTGATTTATGAGACTTTTAAAAATGAACCCGATTTTTTAATTTTGGCACATACTTGTAATCCCGAAACGGATTCAATTGCTACTTTAAAGAAATACAGCGACTCACTTAAAATTAACGCTCAAAAATGGGTGATGGTTACTGGAAGAAAAGACAGCCTATATCGTATGGCAAGGAGTGTTTATTTATTAGATGATCCAAAAAATAGCGTAGATAAAATAGAAGATCAATTTATTCATACCCAATTCTTTGCTTTGGTAGATAAAGCGGGTAAAATTCGCTCCCAAATTTATGATGGGCTTAAAAAAGCAGAAGTTGAGAAACTAAAAAGAGACATACAAGAATTATTGTTAGAAAAATCTGGAAACGGTAATTTTGCAAATGGTATTTTTAATAACAATCCTTAATTAATGCACACTCAGCTTTCTATCATAGATACTTTAAAAAAACACAACCTAAGTGTAACAGATGCTAGAAAAAATATTCTTTCATTATTTTCTCAATCTGGCAATGCCTTAGCTCATGCAGATATTGAACAAACGAGTAGCGCAGAGTTTGATCGGGTTACCATCTATCGAACCTTACAAACCTTTGTAGAGAAAGGCATCATACATACCATACCCAGTTCCGATAATTCTGTACGATATGCGCTTTGCAAGGATGAATGTGCTGCTGGAAACCATCACCACAATCATATTCATTTTATATGCGATAACTGTGGCATTACGTATTGCATAGATCAAATTACAGTACCGAAAATACAATTACCACAAGGCTTTAAAGCCTCACAAACCGACTTAATTGTGAGTGGAACCTGCAATAAATGTGAGCAATGATTTTAGTAACAGGAGGCACTGGCTTAGTTGGGTCTGAATTGATTCGTTTACTTTGTGAAAAAGGAAAACCAGTTCGAGCCCTTTATAGAAATAAAATTCCAGCTATTGTGGGAGCCGATAATGTTGAATGGATTAAAGCTGATATATTAGATATTATAGCCTTAGAAGAAGCTATGCAAGGGGTGGGGCAAGTTTACCATTGTGCTGCTATTGTTTCGTTTAGTTCCTCAAAGAAACTCCTCATGTATAAAACCAATATTGAAGGCACAGCCAATATTGTGAATGCTTGTATTAATAAGAATGTATCTAAATTATTATTTGTGAGCTCTGTTGCAGCACTCGGAAAAATAAAGGAAGCCGAACTCATAAACGAAACTATGAACTGGACACCAGACACTTGCAATAGCGAGTATGGCAGAACAAAATATATGGCTGAACTAGAGGTTTGGAGAGGTATGAGCGAAGGCCTATCGGTAGTAATTGTAAACCCTGTTATTATTCTTGGTTCAGGAGATTGGAATAGTGGGTCATCAGGAATTTTCAAATCGGCCTACGATGAATTTCCATGGTATACACAAGGTATGAGTGGGTTTGTAGATGTGATGGATGTTGTTAAAGCTATGGAGATAATTATGGAATCTGATTTAAACGGTGAGCGATTTATTTTATGTGCACACAACCTATTATTTAGAGATTTATTTACCCAAATTGCCTTGGCTTTTAATAAAAAACCACCGCATAAAATGGTGACTCCCTTTTTAGCGGCTTTGATTTGGCGGTTGGAAGCCATAAAAGCTTTTTTTACAAAAAAAGATCCACTACTAACTAAAGAAACAGCCAAAACCGCACAAACCAAAGTGAGTTTTAATAATACTAAATTATTAGAACACTTTAAAGAATTTTCCTATACACCATTGGATATTTCTATTAAAAGAATTTGCACTGAGTTGAAAAAAAAATATATCTTGGGGTAATTTAGTTTCTTGAAATTATTCATTGCCATATTAGTTTCCTTATTGCTTTATGCACCATCTGTAAGCCAGCTTCTTCGCTTTGCAGACTGCTCGGCACAGATTTTGGCTAATACAAACCCTGTGCTTTGTAATTGCGATAACGTAAAATCTATTTTTGAAATACCAATATCTGGCAAACAAACTCAAAAAATATTGAGTGAAAATTCTGTTTGGAAATATACCATCACAGAAATGTCAACTCAAATTTCGGCAGCATCACAATTCATTCAAAATATATTTTCTGGCACAGAAATATCACTACCCACTAAGGGTATTTTCGCTATTTTTCATCCTCCCATTATGTAGGAACTCATTCTTTTTCTACTTATTAACCAGTTGGGAATCCAAAACCAATTTGATTATCTACTGGAAATGTAAATATGCTAACCAAAGTTCAGCGAAGCTAATTCCCTAGCTTCTTGCAATTTCTTGCATTGAACAATAAAAATCAATACATGAACTATAAATTATTATATAGTATACTATTTCTGTACAACACGCTTACGATATCACTATCAGCACAGGTATCTACTCCTATACAAAATACTGAAATTACAGTTGAGGGAAAACAACCTATGCTTTTAGGTCATTGCTCAATAGATGCATTCCTAAGAGTGCCTTATAACAGTTGGTTTACTACTAACTATAAAAATTACTTGGTTGATAGCTTAGCCATTACCGAGCTTAGACCCTTACTAAAGAAAAAGAGAATTGATTTGTTCATGGGTACTTGGTGTGGCGACAGTAAACGAGAAGTTCCCATTATGATTAAAATTCTTGAAGCTGCTGGCTTTGATACCTCACTACTTTCAATTGTATGTGTTAGTAACCAAACAGATCAATATAAAAAAAGCCCTCAAGGCGAAGAGATCGGTAAAAATATCTTACGCGTTCCTACGCTAATTGTTTACCATAAAAGAAAAGAAATGGGTAGGATTATTGAATCTCCAATTGTATCTATTGAAAGAGACCTGATACGAATACTTAAACAGGATGGCTATATTCCCAATTATGCTAATTTAAAATCAGACTAAACAAATAATTGGATGATTTTATAGTGCTGGCGATTTAAAATCAGAAACTCAACTCGCTTCTAAGATTCCATCATTTTTTTCCACAGTTCGGGAATTCGTTTAATCCAAATGAGTTCCCGTCTTTTTTCACCGGCTAATTCAGCCGGAAAGCCAAGATAGGTTTTCCCACCTTCTAAGGAGTGGGTAACACCACTTTGTCCCATTACAACCGCATTTTCGCCAATGGTTATTGTTTTATTTACGCCTACCTGTCCCCACAAAGTAACTCCGTCTTCTAAAACAGTTCCACCTGCAATGCCTACTTGTGCTGCCAAGAGACAATTTTTGCCAATGGTAACATCATGACCAATATGCACCATATTGTCAATTTTAGTTCCAGCACCAATTCTTGTTTCTGCCGTAACACCTTTATCAATGGTACAACCAGCACCAATTTCAACACCATCTTCTAATACAACACTACCACAACTGAGCATTTTTTTATACCACTGCGATCTGTTTTTTTTAGTATTATAATAAAAAGCATCTCCACCGATTACGCTTCCAGATTGAATGATTACATTATCTCCTATTATGGTAGAATCAAGTAGGGTAACATTTGGATAAATCAAACAATTTTTTCCAATCACCACGTTTTTCCCAACAAAAACCTTAGGCATTAAAATTGAGTTCTCTCCAATTATAAGGGTATCATTTATGGGTTGTTGAGTTGCGCTAAACGGCTTAAAATATTTTACAATAGTTAAATATGCTTCAAATGGATCTTCAACAAAAAAAATAGTTTTACCAGTTGGAATAATTACCTCTAATGTATTGATGATAATAAAATCTGCAGCACTATTTAAACAAGTATCATAGTATTTTGGATGATCAACAAAAACCAAATCACCAGCTTCTACTTTATGAATTTCATTGATTCCTTTAATCATGGCATCTTCATTACCAGCAATTTTTGCTTGTATTAAGTTGGCAATCCACTTTGTTGATACGGGTGAGGGAAACTGCATTTGAATGATTTTAAGCAAATAAAGGTAGTATTCATGCCTTTCTAAAAAATATATTTTTCTACTCATTTATATTTTTCTAGTGTATAAAATTACAACAATGCTAGAATTTGTTATAATGCTTACTTGGCTTGTATTTGTGTGCTAATCTTATGTAATCCTTTGTACACAAAGGTTTTGGTAAGCCAATAAAAATTAGTTAGCCAAGGTTTATGAATCTAATGAAAATATTCTACTAGTTTTTTGAGCGGTTTTTACTGCTATATTAACAACCTGCTCGAAAATGTTAATAAATTTCTTCTGATTTTTTTTTGCATTCGATGAAAGTCTTTTTAATATTGTGTTAGGAAACTCGTTTCCTGTACTTACTAACCCATCCATATACAAGGTCTCGCAATTGCGAGACTTTTGTTTTCACAGAGGCATAACAAAATAATATGAGCACTACAAATTTTTCAGAGCAAGAATTAATTAGAAGAGAGAAACTTGCTAAAATACAAACAGCGGGTATAGATCCATTTCCTGCGGCATTATATCCAGTGAATATTCATTCGGTTGATATAAAAAATAAATACACAGAAGAACAGAAAGAGCAATTCACCAATCTTTGTGTTGCTGGAAGAATCATGAGTATTAATGATAAAGGCAAAGTGTTTTTTATAAAAATTCAAGACAGCAAAGGCATTATTCAATTATACGTAAAGCGAGATGATATTTGCCCCCAAGAGGATCATTCATTTTGGGATAATATTATTAAACATGGGCTAGACCTTGGTGATATCATTGGTTGTACTGGTTACGCCTTTATTACAAAAACCGGAGAAACTTCTATACACGCCCAAACCATTACACTTTTAACCAAATCATTAAAGCCACTTCCGGTTGTAAAGCGGGATGAGGAAGGTAATATTTTTGATGCAGTAACCGATCCCGAGTTCAGGTATCGCCAGCGGTATGCAGATCTGATTATTAATCCAAGTGTTAAAGAAATTTTTGTTAAGCGAACCATTATTATTAATACCATACGTGAGTTCTTAAATACGCAAGGTGCATTGGAAGTAGATACTCCTGTTTTACAGTCCATCCCCGGCGGAGCCGCAGCAAGACCATTTACAACCCATCACAATGCATTGGATGTTCCATTTTATTTAAGAATAGCCAATGAGCTCTATTTAAAGCGTTTAATTGTTGGTGGATTTGATTGGGTATATGAATTCAGCAGGAATTTCAGAAATGAAGGAATGGATAGAACCCACAATCCTGAATTCACGGTTTTGGAATGGTATACTGCTTATAAGGACTATATATGGATGATGGAGATTACTGAGCAGTTGATTGAAAAAATAGCCATTACCCTACACGGTTCCACTGAGGTATTATTGGGTGATAAAACCATTGATTTTAAGGCGCCATTTAGAAGAATCAGTATTCATGATGCCATTAAAGAAAACACAGGTATTGATGTGAGTAATTTAGATGAATCTGGTTTAAGAGCTGTTTGTAAAGACCTTAAAATAGATGTTCCACCTACCATTGGTATGGGCAAGTTGATTGATGAAATTTTTGGAGCAACCAGTGAACATATATATATACAGCCAACATTTATTATTGACTATCCCGTTGAAATGAGTCCGCTTACTAAAAAACATAGAAGTAAGTCTGGTTTGGTAGAACGATTTGAATTAATGGTAAATGGCAAAGAATTAGCCAATGCTTATTCAGAATTAAATGATCCAATTGACCAGCGCGAACGTTTTGAGGAGCAAGTAAAATTAATGGAGCGTGGTGATGATGAGGCTATGTTTATTGACTATGATTTTCTGCGAGCCTTAGAATATGGAATGCCGCCTACTGCTGGTATTGGCATTGGTATTGATCGTTTGTGCATGATGATGACCAACCAAGCATCTATACAGGACGTATTATTATTTCCACAGATGCGACCTGAAAAATTTGAAGAATAAGTTTGTTTATATGAATGCTTATTTCACCAAGGCACAAATAGCGTTTTATTAATCTACAAATAAATCACGGTATAGTTGGGCTCCAGGAATTACTGAATATTTATCTAAATCAGTAATACCCTCATTGGCGAGTACCTCTTCATCGGTAAATGTATTGCCACTGCAATCAGCAGCTGTTTTAGATAGTAAGTAAAATACACTGTCTGCAATAATTTCAGGAGTTCTGCTCATATTAGCCAATGCCTCACCGCCCAGTAAATTTCTTACGGCTGCAGTATCAATGGTGGTTCTAGGCCACAATGCATTGGAAGCAATTCCAGCACTCTTTAATTCTGCAGCCCATCCCAAGGCAAGCATACTCATATTATATTTGGTGATGGTGTACGCAATATGGCTTCCCAGCCATTTAGGGCTCATGCTTATTGGGGGTGAAAGAGTGATAATATGGGGGTTTTTCCCCTTTTTTAAATAGGGAATGCAATGTTTTACTACCAGAAAAGTTCCACGTACATTAATTTGTTGCATCAGGTCAAAACGCTTCGCTTCTGTATGCTCGGTATTGGTAAGTTGTATGGCTGATGCATTATTAATTACTACATCAATTCCTCCAAATTTTTCCACCCCTTGTTGAACAGCCATTTTAATCTGCTCTTCGTCTCTGATATCAACCTGAACTGCCAAAGCCTTACCACCAGCAGCTTCCACTTCTTCAGCAGCAGAATAAATGGTGCCACCCAATCGAGGATCTTCTGAAACACTTTTGGCTGCAATAATAATATTGGCACCTTCACTTGCCAAACGCAGTGCGATGGCTTTTCCAATGCCCCTGCTAGCTCCTGTAATTAAAATGGTTCTGTTGTTAAATAAGGAAGACATACAATTGTTTTAATAAATGTAAGCGAAACAAAATTACCAACCCAGAAATTCTTTGATTAGCTTTTCAGTTTCACTACAAGCAGTAGCTAAATCTTTATTCAAAATGGTTTTGTGAAAATGGTTGCGAAAAGACATTTCATAACTGGCCTTACTTACCCGGTTAATAATACTCTCAGGTGTTTCTGTGCCCCTGTTTATTAGCCTATTCTTTAACGCTTCAATGGAAGGTGGTTCAATAAAAATTGAAAGACAGTTCATTCCAAATTCTTGTTTTAAGTGAATGCCTCCCTTTACATCAATATCTAAAATGGGCGTTTTGCCTAAGTTCCAAATTCTTTCTAATTCAGTTCGTAAAGTTCCGTAATAACTGCCTTGGTAAACCATTTCCCACTCTACAAATTCATTGGCCTCTATTTTGGTTTTAAAATCAGTTTCGGTTAAAAAATAATATTCAACACCATTTTTTTCACCTGCCCGAGGTTTTCGGGTAGCTGCTGAAATTGACAAATTAAGCAATGGATGATGGTTTAATAAATAGAAAATGATGGAAGATTTTCCAGATCCTGAAGGTGCCGTAATAATGATTAGTTTATGAGCTAGATTTTTCATACCTTAATTTATTGCAAATAAACAGTTAATTTGCCAATAATTTAATTCCTATAGTCTATGAACAGCCCTCGTTTTATATTAATTGATTGCCATATATGAATAGGTACGATGCATTTATGTCATCTTCTCCGAACGCCCTTATACTAGTAAATATTAAGGGTAGAATAGTATACGCAAATGCGAAAGCATTTGAAATTTTTAAATATGAAGAAGCACAGTTTTATGGATTAAATATTAAGGAAATAATTGGCCTAGAATTGAAAAACACAAGATCTATGGCTGTTGCAAAAGGGAATATTCAATTTCCAGTTGCAGTTTCCTCCATTAAATATTTTGATGATGAGGCCCAAGATGAGTTTACGGCCATCACCATTACTGATCTCTCAATCGTACAAAAAACGGAGGAACTTTTATTAGAAACCAACAGAATTGCTAAAGTGGGTGGGTGGGAATATGATATTCAAACACAAAGTATTCATTGGACACAGGTTACCAAAGAAATTCATGAAACCTCAGACGATTATATACCCGAAATTGTATCTGCTATAAATTTTTATTATGGTGAAGAAGCAAAAGCCACTATATCAGCAGCACTTCAAAAAGCCATAGAAACCGGTGAGTCATTTGATATTACATTGGAAATTTGTACCGCAAAAGGAAATATAAAGCAGGTAAAAGCAATGGGTAAGGCCGATTACTACAACCATACAATTACCCGGATCTATGGCACTTTTCAGGATATTACAATTTGGGTAGAGGAACAGAAAAAAATGGCTTATTTGGCCAGTAATTTCAACCAAATAATGGATACTTCAATTGATATTATTTCTATTGTAAATGAAGCAGGTGAATTTGTAATGCTTAGTAAATCGGCGGAAGATATATGGGGTTATAAAAGAGAACAAGCCATTGGAAAAAAAGCATTGGATTTTATCATTGAAGAAGACTGGATTAAAGTGCAAGGAATTATAGAACAACTTAAAAGTGGTATTAAAATAGCTAATTTTGAAAATAGATCTAGGGCAAAAGATGGGCGAATTATTACCATCTCTTGGTCTGCTTCCACAGATCCAACTACCAAATTAAGGTATGCAATTGGCAGAGATATTTCTGCTCGTGTAGCTAGTGAAGCACAAATGAAATTGCTGCAATCCGTTATTACCAATTCCACAGATGCAGTTATTATTACAGAGGCATTGCCCATTGATCAACCCGGCCCTAAAATTATTTATGTAAATAATGCCTTTACAAAAATGACGGGTTATGCAGCAGAAGAAGTATTGGGAAAAACACCAAGAATTCTACAAGGCCCTGAATCCGATAAAAACCAGTTGGCTTTTTTGAAAAAATCTTTGGCAAATTGGGAGCCCTGTGAAATTGAAATTATTAATTACAAGAAAAGTGGAGAGCCTTTTTGGATCAACTTTAGTGTGGTTCCAGTAGCGCGCGAAGATGGGTTATTTACCCATTGGATTGCAATTGAAAGAGATATTACCCAAAAAAAGAAAGAGGAATCGGAAAAAACCAAATTGATCAACGAATTGGTTCAAAATAATAAGGATCTTAAACAATTTTCTTATATTACCTCGCATAACCTTAGAGCCCCTGTAACCAACTTAATGGCTTTACTTAAGCTATTTAATTGGAGTGATATACAAGAAGAGCAAAATAGAATTTTACTGGAATCTTTTGAAAAATCTACCAACCAGCTCAATGATACCATTAATGATCTTTTGAAAATTTTAATTGTAAAGGAGCAAGCCGAAATTGCCACAACTGTAATTTCACTCTCCGAAGTTTTAAATTCTTCATTATTAGCATTTACTTCCTTATTGAGTGAATTAGATGTTTCTTTAAATATTAATTTTGATGAAGCCCCAATCATACATTTTAATAAGGAATATTTAGAAAGTATATTTATTAACTTAATAAGCAATGCATTAAAGTATAATTTAAAAGGTAGAAAACCCGTTATTGATATCACTTCAAAAACCATTTCTGGGTTTGTTCAAATGAGTATTAAAGACAATGGTATTGGCATTGATTTAGAAAAAAACAAAGATAAAATATTTAAGCTTTTTCAAACCTTTCACAGTGGAAGAGACAGCAAAGGAATTGGCCTCTATTTAATACAATCACAACTGAATGCGCTAGGCGGAAGAATTGAAGTAGATAGTGAAGTGAATAAGGGCACTGTTTTTACCATCTTTTTTAAAAATATTTAAGGTAAAATATTCATTTCTTTATTGTGGCTTGCTGTTTCTACCTACTGCATAATGTGGCTTAAGCGATTGATAAATCTCTTCAAAATATGGTATCCCAGCTGCAGTTGCATTTTTTGAATTGTTATAATATGCCCTAGATTGTTGGAGAATTTCATGTCCAATCAATAATTTTGCATCTTCCAGCTTTGTTTTAATTTCGTTTACTTCTGTAATTAACTCCGTGTATTGGCTATATAAATGTAAATAAGTGTTACACAGGGTAATATCTACATAAGCAGGAACAGTACTCGGATTTTTTCGCATGTTTTGAATTGCTTTTTCTACAAAAGTTTCTCTTTTCGAATTTAACTTAAACATACTCCTTCTCTCACTAGGTTTTAGCTTAATTGAACCAGGAATCATATTTCGGAGTGCTGCAATATTTTGCCGTATAGACATTAACTCCGAGCCAATAAAGCTTCTGAAAGACGCCATACTCTTATTTTATAATAAAACGCTATTATAAATAAGAAAATTGCTTATTGCAAAAATGAAACATTTTATGGTTTACAACCACAGGTTTTATCAACAAAATCAAAGTGGCATATGTTTTGATTCACATGCTACACAATAATATAAATCAATATTCGTTGATATATTTTGAAACACTTAACTCTACATTTATTATGAAAATGAAATTGTACACATTAGCCACACTGGTAAGTTTTGCTTTATTCTCTTGTGTTAGTCCCAAACAATTAAAACAAGCAGAAGCAAAGTTTGGTGAATTAAATGGTGCTTATGCCGAATTACAAGGAAAATACAGAGCCCTAGAAGAAGAATTAAGCAAATCGAAAAACCAAAACTCTAATTTAGCCACTCAGAAAGCTGCATTAGAGGCGCAACTTGCTTCAACAGACAAACAACTTGATTATGTAAAACAGAACAACAATACTGTTTTAAATCAATTAAAAGATCTTTCTGTGGTTACCGGAGCACAAGCTGAAAGTATACGAAAATCACTAGAAAATATTGGCGCGAAAGACCTGTATATTCAAGACCTCCAAGGCTCAATTGCTCGTAAAGATTCTTTAAATATGGCCCTCGTAATGAATTTAAAAGGGGCAATTGGTAATTTAGACGATAAAGACATCAATATAAAAGTAGACAAAAGCGTAGTTTATGTTGATATTTCTGACAAGCTTTTGTTCAAAAGCGGTAGCTACGATGTAACTGATAAGGCCAAAGAAGTATTAGGGAAAGTTGCTAAAGTATTAAATGCACAACCTGATATTGAATTTTTGGTTGAAGGCCATACTGACTCAATTCCAATGCGTGGCGGAGCCCTTACTGATAACTGGGATTTAAGTGTGAAAAGAGCCACCACCATTGTTCGTATTTTGCAAGACACCTATGGTTTAGATCCCAAAAGAATGACGGCTGCTGGTAGAAGCCAATACCTTCCATTGGGCGATAATAATACCCCAGAAGGTAGGGCTGCTAACAGAAGAACAAGAATTGTAATATTGCCGCAATTAGATCAATTTTTTAAATTGTTAGAAAGAAAAAAATAGTTTTTATCTAAATAAATCAGCCTCGATACTGTCGGGGCTTTTTTATGCGCTATGATAAAAAACAACAGCCTATCTTGCATTGGAAAGCTAGATTAGTATGGAGGATTATCTAATAGGAATGAATGAGCCGCAAAAAGAAGCGGTAACGTATTTAAAAGGGCCCTTGATGATTGTGGCTGGTGCTGGCAGTGGCAAAACAAAAGTTTTAACTACGCGTATTGCACATTTAATGTATAAAGGGGTTGATGCATTTAATATACTTGCACTTACTTTTACCAATAAAGCCGCTGCAGAAATGAAGGAGCGGATTGAAAAAATTCTAGGTAATTCGAGCAGAATTACAGGAGTAGCCAACAGATTATAAAGGTAGCCAATGAGGTTATCAAAAACAATAAAGGGCAGATTCCAAAAAATTTGTGGACCGATAATGCAGAAGGGGAAAAAATTAGTCTTGTTCGAACCATGACCGATAGTGAAGAGGGCAAATTTGTAGCAGATACCATTCAAGAACAGAAATTACGCAATCACTTTTTTAACCGAGATTTTGCCATACTTTATCGTACCAACGCACAAAGTCGCTCATTCGAAGAAAGTCTCCGCCGCATGGGTATTCCTTACCGAATTTATGGGGGTGTTAGTTTTTACCAGCGGAAAGAAGTAAAAGATATATTGGCTTACTTAAGAGTTATTGTAAATCAACGTGATGAAGAAGCACTAAAGAGAATCATCAATTACCCGGTTCGTGGTATTGGAAAAACCACCATGGAAAAATGTGTGATTTTTGCCAATGAACAAAATATATCTATGTATGAAGTAGTGAGTCGAGCTGCTGAATTCGGATTCAAAGCTGGAACCTTAGAAGCTTTGCAGAATTTCACTACCATGATTCGTTATTTTCAAAGTATGTTAACCGATAAAAATGCTTTTGATATAGCCACTCAAGTAGGCAAACATACCAATCTGGTAAAAGAGCTTTTTAACGACAAAACAACAGAAGGCTTGGCTAGATATGAAAACGTACAAGAGCTATTTAACGCTATAAAAGAGTGGACGGAAAGCCCCAGCAATGAAGAGGGTGAATTGGGCGATAAATCGCTCGGCGCATATTTACAACAAATCACTTTACTTACAGACGCAGACGATAATAAAGAAAACACTGATGTGGTAAGGCTGATGACCATTCATGCAGCCAAAGGCCTTGAATTTGGTTGTGTATTTGTTGGGGGGGTAGAAGAGACTCTTTTCCCCAATGCAATGAGTATTAATACTAGGGAGGAACTAGAAGAAGAGCGAAGGTTATTTTATGTAGCCATCACCCGAGCTAAACAAAGACTTTGGCTTACTTATTCCAATTCAAGATACCGTTTTGGTCAGCTAGTACAAAATGAACCCAGCCGATTTATAGAAGAAATGCCTGAAGCGGCTATCGACAAAAGTTTTGCAGGAGGTGGGGCAAGAAATAATTCCAGCACTAATTGGGGCGGTGCTTACGAAAGAATGCAGCGTGGATTTACGAATAATGACAGTAATAATACTGCAAAAAAATATGGTGCCCCACCTACCAAAAAGCCCAATTCTGCTAAGCCAGCATATATGCCAATCGCACCGCCTACCCCTAAAATAACCACCCATATTCCATCGGTAGATTTTATTGCAAGCGATACATCTGGTTTACAAGCGGGGCAAAAAGTAGAGCATCAGAAATTTGGCTATGGGGTGGTAAATGCAATAGAAGGTTCTGCGCATAATCCTGTAGCTACCATTCAGTTTGAACAAAATGGTGAAAAGAAGATTATGCTTAATTATGCCAAACTAAGAATTGTAGAATAATTACTGGTTGTTGTATTTAGCAATTCTTACCCCTTTTTCTTTTTCAGAATTTTTGGGAGTTGGTTTATACAACCCACCATTTGTTTGGGGAAGCAAAGTAATGCCAGGCAGAAATAAAAAAGATTCAGGAGGTAGTTCAGGTTCAACAGCAGTGGTTATTTTAAGCAAAGGTTTTGGGTCAGATTCAGTGCTGGTTGTAACTGTTTTTTCTTTCCACTCCTGAGCTGTAATAAATTGCTGCAACACTTGCATTTGTGGCCGCTCGGCCTGAGCCAATGGATATACAGAAACTGGGTTGCTGCTTAATCTGCTTCCAGATGAACAATACTGGGCGCTAATGCCATTATTCTTTAGAAAAGAAAGAAATTTTTCCATTACCAATAACCAACGTTGATCTGTGTCAGGTACTCCAAACTGTCCAACAATACCCCGCTTATTATTTTGTTTAAGCCATTGAACAAAAGGCATAACACGAAGGATGCCAGCTGAATCATTGGCTTGATTTTGATCATACGAAAAAAGGTATTTTCCTGTAAAATCATTGTCGAAAAAACAATGCGCTTTATAAATAATTTTATCTTGGGGGTCTTTTAAATTTTTTAGCTGGTCACTGTATTCCAACCAACTTTCAGAAGCTGCGTAGTTGTTACCAGATATAATTATTGCGTTTCTTCTATCTGCTTCTCTAATAGCTAGAATGGCAAGCTGAGCAGTGGTAAACCAGTCAAAAGCCTGCATATCATGAGGCTCTGCCATAATATCAAATCCATAAATATTGGGATAGCCAGAAAAAGCATTGGCCAATTTATTCCAAACATTTGAAAAATCATTTCTACTAACTGCATAGCCACCCACTATATAATCAATACCATTTTTGCGATATCTTCCGGCATTGTGCATGCTTAAAATAACGCTGATATCTCTTCTGGCAGCCCAAGCAACTACTTTACGAATTTCTCCAATTTCCCCAAAATCAAGGTCGCTACTCAGGGATTTCTGAATTCTTTCCCAGCGAAAAGGAATGGTAATTATTTTGAATCCTTTTTGCTGGAAATAAGCTAATTCTTCTTCTGTAGGGTAAGCATAATGTTCGTTATATATTCCAGGTAACTGGTTTTCGTTCAATTCCCCACCTCCTAGTGTAACGCCTAGGTTAAAAGAAGAATTTTGCGCATTTATTGTAGAAGCAATTACTATCAAGAGTATTACTAATAATATATTTTTCATATACGACTAATATTCAGGGGTACTATATAAACGATGAAAAGTGTGGTTTTATTGGCTTTACTTTCGATATCCGAAAAATAAGTATATTCATTCATTTTGTATACTCATTTAAACATACTGGCCATTGTTTTGTTTTAAATTTGTATTTTATTACTATTCCAATTAAAAGCTATAATATGATTAAGACAGGCAATCCAGTAATTAGTATTTATACAGAAATGACCCCAAATCCAGAAACCATGAAGTTTGTGGCCAATAAGTTGCTATATCCTGGAAAAAGCATTGACTTTGCTGATGAATCGCTCGCAACTCCATCTCCGCTTGCAAAAGAATTATTCAGTTTCCCTTTTATTAAAAGTGTATTTATAGCGAGTAATTTTATTACCCTCACAAAAACTGTGGAAACGGAAGACTGGCAAGATATAATACCTACCATTAAAACCTTTTTAAAAGAGTATTTAGAAAATGGTGGAATGGTAGTAAATGAAGAGGAAGTTGCCAAAGTAAAACAGGAGGCGAGCAATACGGTGAGTGCAGACGATGATGATATTGTAAAGCGAGTAAAAGAACTGTTAGAAAATTATGTTAAGCCTGCAGTAGAAATGGATGGGGGTGCCATTCAATTTAAGAGCTACAATGAAGGAGTAGTGAATCTCATGTTACAAGGCAGTTGCAGTGGTTGTCCCTCTTCAATGATCACATTAAAAGCGGGTATTGAAGGAATGATGAAACGCATGATTCCAGAAGTAAAAGAAGTGGTAGCAGAAGCAGAATAGCTTATAAATGCTTTATTTTACATGCGATCAAGCAGTGTACAATTGGGTGTGACTGCGCAGCGTTATATTAGCATGAAGTATTTTACTTTACCTATCATTCGGCATTATTGGAGTGCTGCTCTTGCAGCAGCTATTGCTTTTGTGTGGGTAGCTTTTTATACAAAACATAGTGGCATTGGCATTTCTCCTGATTCAGTGGCATACCTCAGTACAGCTAATCATATTGCCCAAGATTTTAATTTTACAGATTTTAGCCATAAACCATTTGTAAATTTCCCATTGGGTTATCCCATTTTTCTTGCAGTAGTTAGTTGGATCACTTCCATTCCAGTAATGAGTCTGGCTCCAATTACCAACAGTTGTCTCTTTGCAATTGTATTATTTATTACGAGTTATATTTTACAAAAAATAAAAATTAATGCTGGATTAACCAATCTATTACTGCTATTGCTTATGCTAAGTAGTCCCGCCCTACTAGAAGTGTACAGCATGCTATGGTCTGAAACCTTATTCATAGTGTTTGGTCTATTATTTTTTTGCAGCCTTAACAAATATTGTAGTACCCTTTCAGGTAGATGGCTATTAATAACTGCCATGCTAGCATCTTTGGCTACGGAAGTTAGGTATATTGGAATAACCTTATTAATTACGGGGGTTATATTTATAGTGCAAGTTGGTGCAATTGGGTTTGTAAAAAAAACAAGCTATTTATTTATTTTTATCGGTTTAGGTAGTTTACTTCCAGGCATCAATATATTGTGTAATAAGTTGAATACTGGCACATGGGCAGGAATGCGGCAGCAAGCTGAGAGAAGTTTCAGTTATAATCTAATAGATTTTATAAATGTTTTGCATGACTGGTTTCCATTAACTAAAGCAAATAATATGATTTTGATGACTAGCTGTATTTGCTTGGTTTTATTTTTTTGCACTTACCAGTTTTATAAGTTTTTGCAGCAGCCATCTAATTCTATTTATATAGCTATTTTAAGCTGTTTTATTATTGTATATATAGCATTTATTTTATTTATTGCTTCTGTATCTCGATTTGAAAATTTGAGTAGTAGGCTTATTTCACCCATTTTTATTCCATTAATGGTTGTGCTTATTAATTTCATTTACACTTTTATTCGAAGTAAATCGGGTAGTTTAAAAAAGGGATTCGTAGTAATTGCAGTAATTGTTTTTTTGAATCAGTATAAGCACCATTATCAAGTTCATGCAGCGGCATGGGAAGGAATAGGTTATGCAGGTATTCCAGGATATACGGAGGATCAGTGGACAAATTCTGCTACAATAAAATACTTTAAAAAGGAATATCAGAATTATGCATCGCCCATTTATTCCAATGCAAATGATGCCATTTATTTTTTTACATCTGCACAAGCATTTTCATTGCCTCACAAAGATTCACCTGAGGAGATTAAATTATTAATTAAGCAACCCTCGTTATATTTAGTTTGGTTTAATGATGGGCATAATAATGATCTCATTAACTTTACATGCTTACTTAAACACAAAAAATTAAAGCACCACTGGAAATTTAATGATGGGGCTATTTATTATTTCACCAATTGATAAAGCCACCAGCATTCATGGTAATAGCGAACATTTTAGGCCAGTTTTTACAAGGTATTTTACATACAGGATGGGTTGAGTTTGTTGCCGTAATTGCGGGTATTGCCAGTGTTTGGTTTAGTAGGAAAGCGCATATACTTGTTTATCCTATCGGTCTCATCAATACCCTTCTTTATATTTACCTTAGTTATAAGGGGAGTCTTTATGGAGAGGCCAGCGTTAATATCTATTACAGTGTAATGAGTATCTATGGATGGATTCAGTGGAGTAAAAAAGACCAGCAAACCCATTTTTTAAAGCTTTATATCCAGTACAGTAACCGAAAAGATTGGGTCATGCAAGTTCTATTTTTTATTTGTTGTTATGCGCTAATTTTTTCTGCGCTTACTTGGCTCAAGCAATCGTTTGCACCAGCTGCAATTCCTTGGGCTGATGGATTTGCAAGTGCAAGTGCCTTCACTGCAATGTGGTTAATGACTAGAAAAAAAGTAGAAAGTTGGATCTGGTGGACTGCAACAAATATAGCATCTATTCCGTTGTATTATATGAAGGGGTATGTATTCACCAGTGTACAATTTATGGTATTACTTGTACTTTCAATAGCGGGACTAATTAGTTGGAGCAAAAAAGCCCTACATGAAACGCATTAAAAAAATTGTAATTCTCGGCCCGGAATCTACCGGAAAAAGTACTTTAAGTGAGCAGTTGGCACAGCATTACAAAACTGTTTGGTGTAATGAATTTGCAAGAGAATATTTGCATAAAAACGGCACTAACTATAAGGTAGAAGATTTGCTATTAATTGCAAACGGTCAGCTAGCCTTAGAAGAAACGATGTTGAAAAATGCTTCGTCGCTGCTTTTTATTGATACCGACTTATACGTTATAAAAGTGTGGAGTGAATATGTATTTGGTGTTTGTGATTTTTTTATACTAGATCAGATAGTAAAAAAACAGTACGATGGATATCTATTATGTGATATTGACCTTCCTTGGGTAAAAGATGAGTTAAGAGAATATCCAGATGAAAAGCCTCGTCAGGAGCTATTTGGCATGTATAAAGATTTGTTGATAAACCAATCAACTCCTTGGGCATTGATCAGTGGAAGTTATGAACAGCGATTACAAAATGCAATAAACGTAGTGGATGATTGGAAAATGAAATGACGGGTTACTTGTGAATGCTACCAAATTTTTGCGGATTTTAGATGGTGGAATTTTTACCACAGATATTTATGCGGAGCACGAAACTTTTGGCTACCACTAAACAGTCTGCGTAGCACGAAACCCCCCTATTGCAAATGTTTTGTTCAAGCACAGATTCCGCAGTAGTGTTACCACCCGTAGCCTCCCAAATTTCAGGTGTTAGTAAAACTGCGTATGCTTGAAAAGCATGGAGTAGATATTAGTTTATGCCCTGTTTGTAAAATAGGTAGTATGGAAACAGCAGCCACTTATTACAAGGGAGTATTGTGTAAACCAACAAGAACCAAACTAATTATTTACAATGCAAGTAGGCGATCACCATGAATAAATGAATAGCTTATGATTAAAATAAAATTACTGGGTAATAAAAAGCAACTGCATCGCCATAATACACCTAGTACAATCTGAACTACATCCCAGTGTGAGCTT
>JAAFJB010000099.1 GCA_013297995.1 Chitinophagales bacterium
ATATTTGCCTTAGAGCTCACCACCCGAAACGAATTACTCAGTGCACTTATTTGTGAGCGATTGCTAAAAGTAACCACCGATTTTTATGTGGAAACAAAAACCAAGCGACTCAAAGGAAATGTAGACCGGCTACAGCAGCGGGTAGATAGTTTGGGAAGAATATTAAATATAAAAACCTATTCAGCGGCCAATGCCAACCGCCAATTATTAGATGGCAATCCAGCGTTTACGGCACCCGAAGTAAATGCAGAAATTAGTTCAAGGGAAAAGCTGGTACAAGCCACCGTATTTGGAGAGTTGACCAAAAATTTAGAAGCCAGCAAAACAGTATTAATTCAGGAAACACCTACGGTTCAGGTAGTAGATTGGCCAGAATTGCCATTGAAGGAGAACCAATTAAAATGGTGGTTGGCATTATTGGGAGGAGCAAGTATACTTTGTTTCTTGGGCATCCTATATATATTTAATAAGCCTGCTTAGAAGCGGTAAGTAAGGGCAATCTTACTGTGAAAATTAATCCGATCATACCCTCTTTCAAAATATTCAAATGGTCCTTCTAAAATATACCATTGATAGTTTTGAGTACGAATAAAAGCCAACTGAGCAGATACTATACAATACTTAAATTGCCAATCTGCATGAAGGGTACTGGAGAGGTCAACCCAGCGACGCGTAAAATCTTTTATTTGGGTAAAAGTATTATAGTAGAAGTCGTTATTCTTCACCAACCTTTCTAGCTTAATGCCCACTTTATTTATTCCTTGTACATAACTAAAATCAAAGCTCTGGCTATTACTTCCCGGGCCAATACCAGCACCTAAAACCTGACCTTGGTGGGTAAATCCATGAGAGACAGAAGCATTGGTGTACCAACTATTGCCGGTGCCCAAAGTAAGGTCGGCCGTAGGCAATTGCAATTGGGTAATTTCACCTGCAAATTCCCAGCAGTATTTATGGTGAGTGGGAAATAATTTTCTAAATCCCGCAATCACAGCCCTAGGATAGCCCGTTTCAAAAGCAAGGTTTAAGGGCTGGGGAATTTTATCATTTCTGCCATATTCAAAATAAAGTTCTGCTTGTTCAGCGGGCATAATATAGCGGGCAAATAAAGAACCCAGCACTGCTTTTTTGTGGTGTGGTGCAGTAGCGCCGTGATAACCATAACCAACCGCCGTAAAACCAACAAATAGGCCTTTGGTCCATTTGGGTTGCCAGCTCATAATTATTCCAACCATGGAGCGAGCATTATTGGGTTTGGGTTGATAGATGGGTGCTCCAGAACTATCAAACCGATACCTATCAGCAGGTAAAATACCAGAAGCTTTTAAACTACCCACAATTATTTGAGATTCAAAATTACCAATAGCTGTTTCAAAGGGGCGGGTAGTTTTAGCAGTTAAGTGGGCAAAACCAGGAGCGTTATTACTCAACACAAGAGCATTGAATCTGCCGGGGCCCCACCAAATATTTTCGGTAGAAATACCCATGGCAATATTCTTGTACTGGTATTTTATAAAGGATTGACCGGCAAAAATTTTATGATAAGCAGTGTTACCAAATTTTTCGGGATTGTCAGAATTATTCAGCCATTGGTAGTATTTCTCCCAAATAATGGGATAATGCTCGGTAGGAAAAGTCTCGAAATCGGTATTGGCAGCTGCCACCAATTCGGGCCTCAGTTGAAAAGTAAAATTACCCTTGGTGACTGAAAAGCCAGCGGCAACAAAGTGTTGAAAGCCACGCGCAGGAATCATGGCACCATCATTTCTACCAAAGGGATAATTACTATTGTATTGGCTAATAATATTGATGGGCAATAATTGAATATTTTTAGTCGGCTTTTTCCTAAGCGGAAATAAAGAATCAAGGGCAGTATTTACATCAGCAAATTCGTTTATCATAAGAGAATGCTGTGCAGATACTTTACCCAATAATTGGTTTCTTCTAATAATATCTTGCATGCCATCGCCTAAAAAATTGCCAGATTGGGCGGCTACCAAATTAGAGAGCGCCATAAAAAATAGGTATAGGTATATAGCTCTTTGCATAGTTAATTAAAATTGTATTGAACCATGAGTCTGCTGTGCAGATTAAGCGGGTGATTGTTCTTTTCCCAACTATAATTATCAGAACGAATGAGTTGAATTTTGGCACTGAAAAGCATTTTTTTGTATTCCCATTGAGGCATCCAGCCAATGCTAAAGTCAGTCCATTTAACCACCCTATCAATAGGATCTCTTTCAATGCGTTGTACTAAAAATCCATTTCGGATATTGCCATTAATCCAAGTAGCTGTAATGGTTTGTACATTGCTGCCAAAGCCAGCACCCGCACCTAGTATTTGGTTGTAATGGCTATAGCCTTGTTCTACTTGACCATGTTCGTACCAGTTGCCAGCACTTCTTACCAGATAGTCTGGGGATTGACTCATATGGGTGAGTTCAGCTTCCAGTTGAATTTGATTGCTTGAAGCTGTTTGAATGAGTTTTCTAAATCCAACTGTATAAGCGGCCGAATGGGTAGGTCCGTTTAAATAATCTCTTAGGTTGATGCCATAATCGTTTTTTCCAAATTCAATATAAAATTCAGCATGGGCTTTGGCCAAAACCCATCGCATAAAAAAAGAAGCCAGTTGATCTCTACCAAGGGTATCATCAAACATATTATTTTTTTTCTGGCTAGGCAATACAATTGCGGGAAAGAATTTTCCAAGAAATCCAATATTTCTCTTCAGAGCAGGCTCACCATATTCTTGAATAGCACGGGTCATACCTACAAACAAACCTTTCACCCATTTGGGATTCCAGCTAATGGCATAGCCATTTAGGTAGCGCCAATTGTCAGGAACAGAACGGGTGCGTAGGTGGTTGTTCTCATAGCTAAGTGTTCTATTAGAACTTAATTTAGCGCCAATAATATTAAACTCAAAATTACCGATGGGCGTTTTAAGGGGTTTTCTGGTTTTAATAAAAGCGTGTAAAAATCCGGGAGCATTATTGCTCATCAGCAATGAGCTATATATGCCAGGCCCCCACCAAAGGTTTTGGGTTGAAACACCAATGGCAATAGGTCCCAATGCAGCTTTAACAAAGGATTGACCGGGAAAAATTTGCTGAAAAGATTTATTGTTAGCATTACCATACATCCCATTGGTAGGATAGTTGGGGTTGGCAGCAAAAACCAATTCAGGGGCAAGTTGAACTTCAAAAATACCATATTTAATATTGGCACCAGGCCGCATCAGCACTTGGTAACCCTTGGCTTGAATCATGGCACCATCATTCCAACCAAAGGGGTGATGGGTATTTAGTTGTTGGGAAAGCACAAAGGGCAATAGGGTAAGTTTAGGTTTTTTCCAGTTAGAATTTAGTTCGGGAATAATGCTATTGGCTTGCACACAAAAGGAAGAAATAGAATCGTAATTGCCCAGCAATTGCTGGTTTCTAAAATGGTTTTGTTGAATAGATTCAAGCTGGTATGATTGAGCCCTTGTATTCAGTTGCGCAATCAGCGCAGCGCAGAAACAGCAAAAATAAAATATAGTAGTCCTCATAATTGAAATCCTCCATCTAGGGGTATAACAGCTCTATTCATATTGGTATTTTCTAAGCGTTCAAAAATCATCGTATTGATACTTTTAAATTTAATCCATTCAAGGTTATACATTTTAGCGCGGTGTTTTTCTTTGAAGTCACTGCTTATTTGGTTGAATACGGTGGACTATATTTGCAAATTTAATACAATTACTTGAGTAGGTAAGATTTCACACAAATATCTAGATAGCTAAATACACGAATTTCATTTCTTTGAAATTGATTGTTAAATTTTATTGTTTATTATTATCAAGCCCTTGCACTTCTTTCCAAAACACTAGATTATATTTGCTATATGGCAAATAGCTTGGTTACAGGAGGTGCAGGTTTTATAGGAGCTCATGTAGTAAGAGAGCTGCTTCGCATGGGGCATAATGTGGTTGTATTAGATGATTTAAGCGGTGGCGATAGAGATAATTTACCCAGTAATATTAATTTTATTCAAGGGTCTATAACCGATCATTTATTAGTAAACGCGCTATTTGAGGAATATAAATTTGAATACGTATATCATTTAGCTGCATATGCTGCTGAGGGGTTAAGTCATTTTATTAAAAGGTTCAATTATATGAACAATTTGATAGGCAGTGTTAATCTTATTAATGCCTCTGTAAAGGGCAAGGTAAAATGTTTTGTTTTCACTTCATCAATAGCCGTTTATGGTGCATTACAACCACCAGTAACAGAGGAAATGACTCCTGTACCCGAGGATTCATACGGAATTGCAAAACTAGCGGTAGAACAAGAGTTGAGGGTTACCCACGAAATGTTTGGGTTGAACTATGTAATTTTTAGGCCCCATAATGTTTATGGAGAATATCAAAATATAGGTGATAAATACAGAAATGTAGTTGGAATATTTATGAACCAAATCATGCAAGGAAAACCACTCAGTATATTTGGAGATGGAGAACAAACAAGGGCATTTAGTTATATAGGAGATGTTGCACCATATATTGCTAACTGTATCTCAAATACAGAAGCATATAACCAAGTATTTAATATTGGAGCAGATCAATACTATACTATAAATGAGCTAGCAAAAACGGTATTCAAAGCTATGGGCAAAGAGACTAATATTAGGCACCTGCCTTCTAGGAATGAAGTAATACATGCTTATTCTGATCATAGCAAAGCTGAAAAAATATTTGGCATAAACGAAAAAATTTCTCTAGAAACTGGTGTTGGACTTATGGCAGATTGGGCTATGAAAAAAGGTATCCAAAAAAGTCAGAAATTCAATAAAATTGAAATTACCGAAAAAATTCCTTCATTTTGGTTAGAAGACGTCTAAGTCTTTCGTCAGAACGTCGGGGCGTCTTTCGTCGGAGCGGCATTCGTCAGAACTTGGTGTTAATAGAGAAATCCAAAAAGCCATAAAGGAATTTTATTAGCATGACCAATATCGATATCATCAGCGGCTATAAAAGCATTGGGTAGGGATTGAATTTGGCGATTGGTTTTAGTTTTACCACCTACTTCAATTACAAAACTATCATCCACCAGAAAGTCGCCATAATCGGCATAGGTAATTTGGTGCTGATGACTAAGTTGATTCACAAAAAAAGTCTCCCTACTATTTCCCTTATTGGTATTCTGTTTACTTAGTACCTGCATAAGATTGGTATTTTCTAATAATAATTTTGCCGGCTTTTGTAGTTTACTCATGCCACCAGCTTCTTTAAAAATATTTTTTGTAAGTGCTACTTCATCCAAGTAATAAAGGTACTGGAGCAGGGTGGTTCTTTGTAAACCTATTTTTTCACTCAGCTTGGTAATATTAGGTATAAAGGGAACCGATTCAGCAATAATAACCAAAAGTTGCTTGAGTTTATATACAAAGCCCAAGTCAACTTTTCGTAAAAAAGGCAGTTCAAATTCAAGCATCATATCAATTACTTGTTCCAATCTGGTAAGATATAGATGGGTATTTTCCTTATAAAAAGGATAATACCCTTGTTTTAAATAAACCTCAAAATGCGCCAATGGAAGTATGGCTTTATTCATTTCCAACGCAATGCTGGTATGGTTGCTAAGTATATCCTGTAGCGAAAAAATAGGCAAATCTGCGCCCGTTTCAAGGCTAATATATTCCCTAAAAGAAAGGCCCTGCATTTCATAAATAACCGCCCTCCTACTCAGGTCTGCACTGGCATTGAGTATTTCTAATAAGGAAGATCCCGTGAACACCACTTTAAGTTCTGGGTAATCGTCGTAAATATTTTTTAGCGATTGCGACCATTGGGGATATTTATGTACCTCATCTAAAAAAAGGAATTTACCACCTCTTTTTACAAAATAGTCAACCAAGGAGAGCAAACTATGGTTACTAAACCAAATATTATCGAGGCTGGCATAAAGGGTAATAGCCAAGGAATCTTTTAAATTGAGTTGAATATATTGAAGTAGCAAAGTGGTTTTACCCACACCACGAGCTCCTTTAATACCAATAAAACGATAATTCCAATCAATAGCATTTAAGATGCTTCTGGTGAATACTGACTGGGTATTTTGAATTTTTTTATGGTATTTTTCAAAAATATCTTCCATTTTTGTTGGTTGTGGAAAACAAAATTACAATAAATTGTATGTTATAACGAACGTTTTTCGTCGGAACGTCTTTCGTCAGAACGTCGGGGCGTCATTCGTCGGAGCGTTAAATTAAAGTTTTCAACCTAGTTTGATAGGCTTGTAAATAATTTTTTTTCATTCTTTCATTCAAAAAAGATGCTTGAATAAATAAGCTTACCCGATCAGATTTATCAATCATTGATTTTAAAATTAACAGTGCATTTTTTTCAAGTATCCCTACTTCATTTGCCAACCATAGAAACTGTTTGCCTATTTTTCCCTTCGCCAATTGGGGCGGTAATAAACCTTGTTCTAAAGCAAAATCCTTATCTGCAATATGCATGCGCGTATTCAACAAATCATAAGCGGGACTTAATCTATAATCTCCCAAATGAGTAGTAATTACTGAAAAATTTTTCAAGTGCGCATCTCCATTTGAAAACAAATAATTGAAAATTAATTGTTGAAATAATTTAATCGATTCTAATCGGTAGGCTGGCAAATATTTTTTCATCGTTTCAAACATATCTAAATAACTACCTTGGTATTTATAATCTGCTCCATGAGACTGGGGTGTTTTTCCAGCGAGAGAAGCAAAATCATCCTGACCTAATTTATCCCCTTCCCCACTAAAATCGAATCTTTTAGTAATATATGCAGGCTCACCACTGCTAAAAAATATCAGTGCGTTTTCAGCCGTCTCCATACCAAAAACCTGTTGTGCAATCTGCATGGTCAGGTGTTCATTTGCTGGCATTTGATGGCTGTTTTTAACCAAGCTTGGTATGGGTTTAAGGATATGGGTTCCGCTTTCTCCAGCTATTGTAAGCCGCAGTTTATTTTTCTCTTGAATCAGCGAGAATTTTTCTTGAACACCAGAGAAAGACAGCAGTAAACTATTCTGTTCAAACAGTTCTAGGGTTGAATTATTTAACGCTGAACTTGCCGATGAATAGGGAAGAATATGACTTAGTTTATGCCCACTAAATAACCGCTTTAAACAAGTTCTACTATAGGTATTAAATTTGGCAGCTAATGTTCCAGGGCAATATTTAATTTCAGGAATCATTAACCAGTGTAGGATTGTTTAATTACCCGCACAGCACCAATGGTATCATAATTGGCCACTTCTAATAAGAGACCAAAATAATCATCCGCATCAATATTTTTCTTTTTGCAGATGGCTAATTTATTAATCCCTTCGGGAATCATATTGAAAAAAAAAGGAAATAAATGCTTGGCATGAAATTCAATTTGAGATTTGGGTAAGCTAACACTGAGCGAGGGTTTGGAACTATCTAAAACCCACTCATCGGCATAACGCAACGTAAAAGATCCATCATTATATTGGGTAAGCCATCCAGCTTCCATATTATTATATAATAAAAGTGCAGAGCGCATATTGTGCTTTATTTTTTTACTTGTAAAACCAGTTCCATACCTAAAAAATCGGTCAATTTTTGCAACGTAATTAAGGTAGGGTTTCCTTTTCCAGATTCAAACTGCTTGAGGGTACGCAGCCCCACACCCGATAAAACCGCCAGTTTTTCTTGGGTAATATTTAGCATTTCCCTGCGTGCTTTCAATTGAATGATTATCTTATCAAAGTGCATTATATAGCATTAATTGATGTAAAACTACAACTTTAATCATTAAAATCAATAAATAATGCAGTATATGGCACTATTGGAACGTCTTTCGTCGGAACGTCTTTCGTCGGGGCGTCGGAACGTCTTTCGTCTGGGGTATCATTTACACGTAATTCTTTATTGTAAAAATTTTTTTATTTTTCTTTTTGTACTGGCGCTATTAAGGATACATTCGATTATTGCTTTAAACTCTGACTCAGTTAGCACACCTTTTTCTTAGTAATCAACACCTTGAATTTTATAAACTTCTTCTAAAATTTCTATATTGTAATCTTCAACTTGATTCCCGTAAATAAAAGTTGGTAACTCAAATGAAAAATCATTTTCACAAATTTTTCTTCCTGGTTCAAATACATAACAATTGAAGCGTCTTTCATCTAAATTTACACAACCATGATTTGTATTTACAAGTGAAGGTGAATTATTAGTTCTGGTGGGTAATGACGCTACAATTATCCTTTCCTCTATACGACCCAATATTATTAAATATTTTGGCTTTGCAGTATTACCATTTTTGAAGTAAAATTCATTAAAATAAATTACTTGTTTTGGCTGAAACACTACTATGATTTTAAATGTCTCACAAATTCCAAATTTTCTTTTACTTCCTCAAATTGCGCTAAAAGAATTGGGTTATGTTCAAATAGTAATGAGAAATCAATATTAAACTCCGTACTATTAATCAATTCATCTTCAAGAAGTTCAAGCACTCCATTTCTTATGGCAGATTTCCGCCAGAGCGAGTTTTGACTATGCGTGTATTTAACTAAAATAGAAGCACTTTTATCTTTCGTAAATTCTGTGATAATCTTAAGCAATTCAATATTGTTATCACTAAATTGATCGTCATTAAAATCGGTAGCTGGTTTAAACACCAAAGAATTTAACTCGTCTTTTTTAATGTATTTTGACAACAAAACTGGTGACTCATCAGACAAATCAATAAAAATATCTTTTGCAACTGGCCCCAACTTCCAAATTTGAAAATCAATCCCAAAAAAAGGATAACCGTATTTCTTTATTGACCCTTCCTCTAAAAGGAAAAGAATTTTAAGAATTTTTGTCTTATTTAAATCTGCGATATTGTTTAACAAATAGATGATTGTGTTACCAATTTTATCAATTTGATCTTTCGTAAAAGCAATATCTCTAGAAATAT
>JAAFJB010000100.1 GCA_013297995.1 Chitinophagales bacterium
CGCTGGTTATCCTATTAACAAAATACAAGAACTACTACCTCAAAACTGGAAGCAACCCCAAAATAATTAGAGGGGTCAGCATCCCGGAATATTATTTTGCGATAAGGGTATTGGTGGGGGGCTTACGATGTTAAGCCCACTCTGGGATGTAGTTCAAATTGTACTAGGTGTATTTGTAGCTTTCGGGTTGGTATTAATTAGTGGGTGGCTCATGCTTTAAAATCTTTTTTTGTAGTAAAATTTTGTTAACTTGAAGTTATAAATTTGGCTTATGAATAAAACAGCAGCAATATAGCAATCATTGATTATGGATCTAGCGGAAAGAAATATGGCTGGAACAATGAATTTAGCGACGATGTGATTGATGATGCATTTGAAGGGGATCCATCAAATACTTGGAATGTAGATTAATTTTAATTACTATTTTAACAAACAAATTTGGTTATTATGGAAAACCTTATTGCAAAACACAGCAAAACAATTGTTCAAGTTAAAAATCATGCAATAGAATCACTATTAACCAATGCGCAAGAACAACAAGGTCAAGTAATCATTCATTGTTTTCATTATGGTTGTAATAGTGAATGTGGTAAATCATTACAGTGTCAAATTAATTTGAATCCAGGGATTACACTAGAACCTGTTGAGTATGGTAATCCCTCCACCTTACTTCATACCTATAATATTCATATGCCACCTACAAAGAATTATAAAAAAAGTTACTGTACTGAGTTTACTATGGTATTTAGTGCTCTCCCAAAACATTGTACTGCTTTCCATTTTATTGAACCAAATTTACCAGGTGCTAAAGGTTGGGTAATTCATAATATCAAACGATCTCCCACTGATGTTTACAAGCTCAATTTTGGCGGTCAAGGAGCTTCGGAAGGAGATATCGATTTTTAAGAATCACTCACCCAATAGGTTACAAAAAGTCCCTTTAATTTCACCACCCCTTAAAATACGGCCATGCAAACATTGAAAACTATTTTCGACAAAGAATTAGATCGTTTAATTAGTATCCAACAGTTTCAAGAACCTGCATCTGCTGTATCTTCTGGCTATCAATTTTTAGATAGGGCTATTAACGGATTTAAGCCCCAACATTTGTATCTCTTGAGTTCATCGCCTGAGTCTGGTAAAACGGCGTTTATCCTCAATCTATTATTAAATATCACTGTAAAAAAGAAAAACCCAGTTAAAGCACTATTATATAGTTTAGATATTAGTGCTGCCGAACTGGCTCAGCGTTTATTGAGTTGCAATTCTGCTATTACGATGGATCATGTTTTTTATGGCACTACTAAAAGTGAAATAATAGAAAAGCTATATATAGATGTAGATCAAATAAAAGACCTTTCTAATAATTTATTAATAGACGATTGTCCCATTTGTTCTATTGATTCTATTCGTGCTCAGCTGACGGAGTTAAAAGCACAAAAAAAAATGCCTGCTTTTGTTGCCATTGATAATATTGACCGTATTATTCTACCAGAAGGAGAATCGGATAACGTAGCCTACTTTTCATTAATGGGACAGCTGAAAAAATTAGCAATTGATTTTAGTATCCCCCTATTTGTATCTTCTGCATTATGCCCTATTGATCCAGATATTGATTCGGATAGAATACCCCGCTTAAGCATGTTGCGCAAAAAAAATATCAACTTGCATGTGGTTGATGTGGTCATGTTTTTGCTAATTCCCCAATATTATTATGTTGATAAAGAAGATGAAAACAGCCTTAGTCAATTCTCTAAAATGGGTCATCGCTTACCCAAAGGTTTTTACGAGATGCATTTACGTATACCCCTTAATCGCTGTGGTCCTATAGTCAATGTTTACTTTAACGCCAATATGGAAACCCAGCAAGTGTTGGAGGATGGGGCTTAAAATAGTTGGCGTAACAATTTGATAATACTTAAAGCTCCTCAAATTTTTTGTATCCCATAAACTTGTAAACTACTAACGCAGTAAGTATACCAACTCCTACAAACGCGAGCATATTATTTTTAGTAATGTTTATTGAGTTGGTTGGTATGAATTGAACTATTGCCATTTGTTGGTTTAAGCTATTAATGGCAGTTATAGCTGGATTTACACTTGGGTATGCCTTTCCTCAATTTTCATTTTCTACCTATGAATTGTATTACCAACCAACAGATTTTTGTTCTCGCAGATAATCACATTTTAATCAGCAACTTATAAAATTTCTCTACTTCGGTTTTCTCTGAAATGCTTAACAATTCGTGCTGGTTGTATTTCGCAAACAAAAAAACTACTCGCTTATGTTGGGGATATTTTTCTAAGATGGCACTCATTTTATTACCAATTGCTTCATCTTTTACAAATAAAGGCGTAGTGGTAATTACGGGCGACTTTTCTCTAGTATGCATTTTCTGAATTGTAGCTTCTAAAGTAGCCAGCCAGTTAGAGGGTATCTCAGCAACTTTCGCTGCCTTTTGATATAATCCCTCTAACTGCTTTTTACTTAAACTACCTCTTTCTTCATACTGGTGCATTAAACTCATCACAAATAAAGCATCTGGATTGTGTTTATAACAAGCTTCTAAAACCTTATCTATAATATCTAGTTTTCCTTTTTGCATTTATCCAATAAGATTCGCTGCAAGCAGGTATTCCGCAATCTGCACTGCATTGGTGGCAGCTCCTTTGCGTAAATTATCGCTCACGATCCACATATTTAAAGTATTGGGCTGTGTTTCATCTCTTCTAATTCTGCCTACAAATACTTCGTCTTTATCATGCGCCCATAATGGCATTGGATAAACTTGATTGGCCAAATCATCTTGAACAATTATTCCTGGTGCATTGGCTAGAATGGTTTTTAATTCATTCAATTCAAAATCATTTTCAAATTCAATATTTACACTCTCACTATGACCACCTATTACTGGAATTCGAACCGTTGTTGCCGTTACTCGAATGGTATCATCCTGCATAATCTTATTGGTTTCTTTTACCATTTTCATCTCTTCTTTGGTATAACCATTATCGAGAAACACATCTATCTGCGGAATCACATTCAAGTCAATCGGATATTTATACGCCATTTCTCCTTCCACTCCCTTTCTTTCATTAAATAGTTGATCCACTGCTTTTTTACCCGTTCCTGTTACACTCTGATAGGTACTCACCACCACACGCTTGATTTTATATTTTAAATGCAAGGGTTGTAAAGCAACCACCATTTGTATGGTTGAGCAGTTGGGATTGGCTATGATAAAATCATTGGCCGTTAAAACATTTGCATTCACTTCTGGCACTACTAATTTTTTGGTGGGATCCATTCTCCAGGCAGATGAATTGTCAATTACTCTAATACCCGCTGCTGCATACTTTGGCGCCCATTCTAAAGAAGTATTTCCACCTGCTGAGAATACAGCTACTGCTGGCTTTGCCGCAATACCATCTTCCATACTTACTACTTTATAAGCTTTGCCTTTAAAGCTTACTTCCTTACCTACAGATCTTTCAGAAGCTACCGGTATAATTTCAGTAACCGGAAAATTACGTTCTGCCAATACCTGCAACATTTTAGTTCCTACTAAACCAGTTGCGCCTACTACTGCTACTTTCATTGTTTGTTCCCCCCGGGTTCCCCGCCGAAGGCGAGGTTGTTTTATGGTTAAAAAAAAGAGACCCTCCATTTGTGGAAGGCCTCTGTTGATATAGTTGATATACAAACGTACAGTACCTTCCGCTTAGCGTGGTTTCTTAGTGCGTTTTGTATGTTTAATAATTAACATTGTTGGCAAATATAATACTTCTTATAGGTATAAAAAAATTCTTAGCCCAACTCAATATTAAAATTGGCTAGCTGTACAAATTCCGCTAGTCTTTCGTCTATGTCTGCCTTGGTTATTTCCCTTAGTCGCTCTGTACCAAATTTTTCTACGCAGAAAGAAGCCATGGCACTTCCTACAATAATGGCCGTTTTCATATTCTCAAATGAAATGTTTTTTGTTTTGGCAAGGTGACCAATAAAGCCGCCCGCAAAAGTGTCTCCCGCTCCAGTAGGATCAAATACTTCTTCTAAAGGAAGTGCTGGTGCACAGAAAACCTTGCTTCCATGAAATAATAAAGCCCCATGCTCTCCCTTTTTAATAATCAAATATTTAGGACCCATTTTTAAGATGGCCGCCGCAGCTTTTACCAAAGAATATTCACCAGTTAATTCACGCGCTTCACTGTCGTTCACCATCAGCAAATCTACCATCGAAATGGTTTGTTTCAAATCGTCCATTGCAATCTCCATCCAGAAATTCATGGTATCCATCACTATCAACTTAGGCCTTGTTTTCAACTGCTCTATTACACTGCGTTGAACCGAAGGCGCCAAATTACCCAACATCAAAAATTCAGCATCTTGATAACTCTCGGGTACCACAGGCTCAAAATCTCCCAATACATTCAACTGGGTTTCTAGGGTGTCGCGCGTATTCATATCCATATGATAGCGACCACTCCAAAAAAATGTTTTACCGTCTTTTTTTATTTGAACCCCTTCCAAGTCAACATTTCTGGCCGTTAATGCATCCAGCTCCGCTTGTGGAAAATCTCCACCAACCACTGAAATCTGCTTCACAGGGGTATAATTTGAGGCGCACCAAGCTATATAAGTACCCGCTCCACCAATAATTTTATCACTTTTTCCAAAAGGGGTTTCTATAGCATCAAAAGCCATCGATCCTACTACAACTAAAGACATAGTACTAAATTTTTTTATTAAGCTGCGAAATTAAGGTATTTGAACCGAATAGGTTTTTACCGCAAAAACTAACGCCCAAATAATATATTCTTCATTTATTCGCTAACATTCGTTAGTATATTACCTTCGTAATATGGCTCGTATACAAACTCACAACAACAGTTCACGCAAAGAACTGATACTTTCTAAGGCCGCCGCCCTTTTTAGAGAAAAAGGTTTTAAGGCGGCTAGCATGCGCCACCTTGCAGAATCTGTTGGGGTAGAAGCCGCCAGCCTCTACAATCATATTAAATCTAAGACCGAACTTTTACACGAACTCTGTTTTGGCGTTGCCAACCGATTCATGCAGAAGATGGATGAAGTAGAAGCGGCAAAAATACCCGATATTGAAAAAATTGAAGACCTTATTCGCTTTCATATCTATCAAATGATTCACCATTACGAGGAAGTATATGTTTGCGATCGGGAATGGAAATACCTGGCAGATCCCTATCTTTCTAATTTCCAAAATCAACGCCGCATGTACCGCAAACGTTTTGCAGCCATTATAGAGTCTGGCATTCGCAACAATAGTATTAAACCAATTGATGCCCCTACCGCCGTTCTTATTTTATTACACGCCATTGGAGGTATAGAAAGCTGGCATCGCTCTACCCAGAAAATTGATGCTGATGCGCTTACCCAAAATATGGTTACTATTTTGGGGGGGGGACTAAAACCAGCATCTTAAAATAACACTTACTATTACTGATCACCTGCCAATATTTCCAGCATGCATTTTGAAAAATTAACCGTTACAGATATTCGCCGCGAAACGGGTGACTGTATTTCTATTGCTTTCAATATACCTGCTGAATTACAACACCGTTTCCGTTTTATACAAGGCCAATATATTACCCTAAAAACCACCCTTGACGGGGAAGAAATTAGGCGATCATATTCCATCTGTAGCAGTCCCCTAGACCATGAGCTTCGCATTGCGGTTAAAAAAGTTGAAGGAGGTAAATTTTCTACTTATGCCAACAGCTTACTCCGTGTTGGGGATGTATTGGATAGTATGCCTCCCATGGGTAAATTTTTTACTGCATTAAATCCACAAACAAAAAAATACTATACTGCTTTTGCTTCTGGCAGCGGCATCACGCCCATTCTTTCCATTATTAAAACAAGTTTACTTACCGAACCACTCTGCCATTTCACACTTATTTATGGCAACCGCAATCGCCACAGCATTATTTTTAAAGAAGCACTGGAAGCCTTAAAGAATCGCTTCATGGGGCGACTCAATATTATTTATATTCTGTCGCGCGAAAAAACAGATGCACCCATTCATTTTGGTAGAATTGATGGCCAAAAATCCAGCTTGATTTGTAGTAATCTTATTAACCCACTGCAACAAGATGCTTTCTTTTTATGTGGGCCTGAAGAAATGATTTTCAGCGTTAAAGAAACACTGCTTAAAACAGGAGTAGACCCTAAGAAAATTCATTTTGAACTTTTTACTGCCGGCGCAAAGAAACAATCTACCCTTAACCGCGCAACTTCAATCTCCAATGAAGTGAGGAGTAAAATCACCATAAAACAAGATGGAATTGCCTTTGATTTCATGCTTGGTTTTGATAGTGATAGTATTCTTGATGCGGCACTTAAAAATGGAGCCGACCTACCCTTTGCCTGCAAAGGCGGCGTTTGCTGTACCTGTAAAGCCAAACTGGTTGAAGGTGAAGTGGAGATGGATGTTAATTATGGACTAGAGCAAGAAGAAATAGAACATAGATTCATCCTCACCTGCCAAGCACACCCCAAAACAGAGCAAGTAATCATTGATTTTGATGTAAAATAAAAGCATAATACCAACTCATTACAATGAAGTCAATTAATAAAGAAAAAGCGGACTATAAAAATATTACTCTATTTCCAGGGTTAAATTCCTTAAGATTTATTGCAGCATTTTTAGTAGTAATGCACCATAGCGAAACCATTAAGAAGAAAAATGGTATGGATAATCTTGAATGGCTTGGCTTATTTAAAAATGGAGGCCATGCAGTTGATTTTTTCTTTGTATTGAGTGGATTTCTCATTACTTATTTGTTATTAAAGGAAAATGGTAATACTGGAACTATTAGTATAAAAACATTCTATTTTAAAAGAATACTTAGAATTTGGCCATTGTATTTTTTATTGGTTTTTATAGGAACTATTGCACTACCTATTGCTTTTAGTTTATTAAATATTACCTATACCATGCCTTATACTTTAGAACAAACTTGGTTGTATTTTCTACTTTTTATGCCGGGATTGGTAAGTTTCTATTTTGGTCATAGTATATTAGAGCCATTGTGGTCAATAGGTGTTGAAGAAGTGTTTTATTTGGTTTGGGCTCCACTATTCAAATTTTGTAAAACAAAATTACACTCCCTATTGGTATTTATAATTCTAATAAAGTTGCTTTTAAATATAGCAGGAATTGTATTCATTCATAATGAATTGTATCATTATATTATTCATTTATTTAAGTTTGAAGCGATGGCAATAGGTGGAATTGGAGCTTGTATTTTATATAGCAGTAGTAAGCCTATGAGTAGCTTTTTTATTTTTAAAATACCTATTCAGATTGCTATTTTTTTTATACTTATATTATACTTAATCTTTCACTCGAATATAAACCATGTTTTTTGGAATACTATTTTTAAGACTCCTATTTTATCGCCAATATTAATTTACCTATTTTTTCTATACACAATCATTTGCGTTTCTTCTGTAAAAAATAGTATCGTTACATTTAATAGCAAGTGGCTTTCATTTTTAGGTGAAATATCTTACGGTATTTATATGTACCATATGCTGGTAATTTTTGCTACGATGCTTTTTCTAAAAAAATACCTAATTCAATTCAATGCCCCCTTTAATCATTTTATTTTTTATACGGTTGTAGCCGTGATTACTGTATTTATATCAATTATATCAAAACGTTTTTTCGAAAACTATTTTCTCAATTTAAAGCAAAAGTTACTGTAACAATTTGTATTGAATTTATGCTTTGGTTACCGCCAATTTTGGTTGATAGTGGTTACTTGTTTATCTTTAATTAGTTGTTTTTGAGAGGTGAATAAGAGTGTATGGGTATAAAAGAAACCAAATGCTAGCATATTAAATATAAAATAGTGGAAAATTGTAAAAATTGTAGTCAACTAATTGAAGCCAACTTTTGTAGTAATTGTGGTCAAAAAAAATACAAGAGAATCAACAAAAAATATGTGTTTGATGAGGTGCAATATACTTTTCTTCATACCAATAAGGGACTTTTATATTCTGTAAAAAAAATTTTAATTAATCCAGGAAAAATAGCCAAAGATTTTATTGATGGCAACCGAGTTAATCATTACAAGCCCATTCTACTAACTTTTGTATTAAGTGGTATTGCGGCTTTTTTAGCGTATAAAGTGGTGGGAACAAAAGATATACTAAATGCTTATTATGTAGAAAAAAAAATGAATTCCAAATTTATGGCTGATGTAATGACAATCATATCTAGCTATAGTTCTATGTTAATGATTTTGCTTGTTCCCTTTTTTGCACTTACTACAAAAATTGCTTTTAGAAAATGGGGCCATAATTATTATGAACATATTGTAATGAATTCTTACATCCTATCTTATTATACCGTTATTACCATCCTTATTTTTCATCCAATTATGTTTTATTTAAGACATGGTTCACCTACAACATTTTTTAAAATTTCACAAATTCCGCTTTTGCTGGTTCCTCTTATTTTAGTCTGGTTTTTTAAGGAGTTTTACTCAGAAAAGCCACTTAAAAAAATAATACTCCGTGTGTTGGCTATCATAGCGCTTGTAATTCTTGGCTATATTTTATTAATCATACTAGTAGCGGTTGGCGTGGGTATTTATACCCTACTTAATGGGCCAGAAGCAATAAAGTATCTTAAACCTTAAATAGTACTATTATAAAAAATCATCAATATTTATTTAGGCTAAAAATAACTTAAAATGATCCACATGAAAGAACTATTCTCAATTTTATTAATACAATTGCTTCTTTCAACTCCATTATTTGCTTCTGATTCGCTTCAAATAAAACTCTCAAAAAACAATTATGCGCAAAACGATTCATTAGAAGTGAAAATTATTTTACCTAATGAG
>JAAFJB010000101.1 GCA_013297995.1 Chitinophagales bacterium
ACCTTACTGTTAATAATAGCACCAGTTCTATCACCACTGTTAATATATCTACGGGTGGTTCCTACTTATTTAATAATATCACTTATCGTGTTGCTGGCAACTACCAAGCGAGGTTACAAAATAGCAGAGGGTGTGATTCTATTGCCAATCTAGTATTAACTACCAATAATGTAATCTTTAATTCAACCATAGTAAATAATCCTTGTATCAATTCAACGGTTGGTAGTATATCAGTATCTGCCACAGGTGGTTTTGGAGCATTAACTTACTCGCTTAACAACGGTGCTTATCAAGCGAGTGCCGTTTTCTCTAATCTCGGTTCTGGTGCCTATACGGTAAATGTTAGAGACGCTCAAGGAATTATTGTTTCAAAAGTAGAAACTATTGTATCGTTGAGCAATACCCCCATTGTTCCAGTACTCACTGCACAAAATATTTCTTGTTTTGGCGGCAACAATGGCGCTGTTACCATCAGCTCTATTACAGGTGGTGTAGCGCCGTATACAACTCTGTGGACGCCTAGCAATAGTACGGCTAATACCATTAATAATTTAACTATTGGCAATTACTCTGCTCGTGTTACCGATGCGTTTGGTTGTTCGGTTACGGTACAACAAACGGTTACACAACCTGCGCTACTAGTAGTGTCGGCAGTTACAACAAACCCGCTTTGTAACAATCAATGTAATGGATCTATACAAGCAAGCTCGGTTGGCGGAACAGGTGCTGTTTCATATACTTGGAGTAACAATGCAAGCACCAGCTTAATTTCTAATTTATGTGCTGGTAATTATACTGTTACTGCTACAGATGTAAATGGTTGTACTGCAACAAGGGTTAATACCGTTGTTAATCCCCCGCTATTTAGTCTAAACTTAGATTCTGTTTATACCATTTGTGCTAACCAAAATTATAAAACTGATATTACGAATACTGGTTTTGCCAATAGTGTTTATAGCTGGACCAGCTCTGTCGGTTTTACTGCAGCAACGCCTACTGTTACACTTACTACTCCGGGCTTGTATTATGCAAGGGCAGTTTCGCCCAATGGTTGTATTGCTCTAGATACCCTCAACCTTAGAGCCAGCAGAGATTCTATTAAGTCTGAATTTCAGGTAGCCACAAATGTATTTGTAAATGATACCGTGAAATTTGTAAATATTAATGAACCATTCCCCGATTCATCAATATGGAGCTTGCCAACGGGCACTGCTTACAATGTAGTTTCAAGACAACCTGTTTTGCTGGAATTAAGATTTAATCAAGCAGGACAATATACGGTTGCATTAAGAACAAAACGTGGTGCTTGCCAAAGTGTTTCTTCCAAAACCATTTCGGTATTACAACCTACCGGTATTCCCAATCCGGGATCTCCTGTATTATCTTATTTTATTGAGCGTTTTGGAATTTCTCCCAACCCAAATCGTGGTGTGTTTACAGTGAATATAAAACTGAGTCAACCCAGTGCCATAAGGCTTAGGTTGGTGAATACTATTACGGGTGTTGTAATAAGTAACCGGCCGTTTACCTCTAGCAATACTTTTACTATCCCATATAATTTAACCCTAGGTAATGGATCTTATGTAATGATTTTAGAAACATCTTTTGCACCTGGGTTTTTTCAAATGATTATTCAATAATGTAAAACCGATTGCTTCAACTAGGAAATATGGATACGATCAAATTGGCTAAAAAAAATTTAAATAAAATGAATCAATTTCATTTAAGAAAATACTTGCGTACTTTTTTTGTAGCGATTGCATTGATCATAGTTACATCCAATGCAATTGCTCAACAAGTATTTCCAGTGCAAGTTATTTCTCAATTAATAAGTCCAACGCCTTTACAGTTGAGTGCACTAACTTCTGGCACTTCTCCTAAATTATTGTTGACCCTTACCAACAGAGATTTACAAGGTGTTACGCTTCGTGTAAAATTAAAAGTGACCATTACTGGACCAACGGGACAAATTAGAACGAGCGACAATGCAGTATTAACGCCTATCACACTTCCAAATGGTATTCCAACTTCTATTAGTTCAACAGATTTAGCACCCTACTTTAATACTACTAATTTAGATTTTATTGGCTCAATGACAAGAGCCCAATACACAGCAGCGGGCCGAATTCCAGAGGGTAGCTATTCTTTTTGTTTTGAAGTATTTGAATTTTACAGTAATAAATTATTAAGTTCAAGCTTTTGTAGTTATGCCTATTTAAGCCTCTCTGATCCACCTTTATTAAATGCGCCTTTACAAAACTCTACCATTCTATTTCAAGATCCTATTAACCTGCTTTTTAATTTTACACCTAGGCATTTAAACAATTCTAACCTTTCTGCTGCAGGGGTAGAGTACAGATTTACTTTAAAAGAATTGCTCGATACTTTATCGCCCATTAACGCGGCATACCAAAGTGCCAGAACTTTATATACGGCAACAACAAAAGTGCCCAATATTGTTTATGGGGCTAGTTTACCCCAATTAATTCCTGGAAAAAATTACGCGTGGACGGTTCAAGTGGTGGCAAACGATTTTAGTCAACAAGAAGGACTTCGCAATAATGGACTGAGTGATGTATTCGGTTTTAAATATCGAAAGAATTGTGCAACGCCAGAAAATGTAACAGCCCGATTAGTGGGGCAAGGTGCAAATATTAGTTGGATGATGAATCCACAACAGAAAGAACATAAAATATCTTATAGAGAGGTCGGCAGTTTTATGTGGACAGATATTTTTGTATCAAACAGTATCAATTTTGCCAGCATCAATCCAATTCAGGTTGGTAAAACCTACGAACTTAAAGTAGGGGCAGTTTGCGATAATATCAATACCAATTTTGCATCTTCTTTTGAAGTAGCTGTTCCATTGCCACCACCACCACCTGTGGCTAAAAAATCTGCAAAAGTTTTTTGGGGATACAATGAAAGACAGAATTATACTGCAAGCAATACATTAGTAGGTGCCAATGCAAAAACAAATGAAAAATGGGAAGCTACTGCTCCCGGGCAAACAGAAAATTTTAATAATAAATCAAGTAATTTGCCATTAAGCAAAGCAACCATTACATTATTAAAAAATGGGCGACCTTCTAGTACAGAACAATCAGATAACAACGGTAATTTTTCTATTGCCATTGATACAGGAGCTATTGTAAAAGACAAACAAAATAAATGGTCTTTATCGGTTGAGCATACCAACGCCTCCAGCTTATTTGCTGTACCCAAAATTGTGTATGATTTATCTATTGAAACTACGGGTGCTAAAATGCTTTCAAAAATTGCAGATACAACGGTAATGATTGTAAAGAGTATTATTTTAAATCCTTCTATTTTACCAATAGCAAGGCAGGGGATTGCAGCCAATACAAAAGGGGCTGGTTTGGAAGTATTTATCCCAAAAACAGAATGGGAAAAATCGTATAAATTATTATTGGGCAATACCGCTATGCCAACCGCTATTTCTAATAATGGAATTGATTATATTAAAATTGCCGATTTTGATGATAGAAATACTTTTAAAAATATTCTTTGCGCAAGTAGTTACAACAATTTGCTAACGAGGGTTAGCCTACCAGAAGCGTTAAAGTTTTGGTATTCAGTTCCATTAACTCAATATAGTAGTCAGCTCAAATACAGTGCAATTTATACCGCACCTGTTCAATACGATCCGGTTGTGCGTTTATTTGGAACAGTGGCAAGTTCTACTGAAGCTAGAGCAAGAAATGTGAATGGTGCTAGAGTTCGGGTAATTGCTTCTTCTGCTGATGGAACTGAACTTGCTAGAATTCAAACACAAGTAGATCAATTAGCCACACAGGTAGGAAAGAACAGTTACACATTAAACTTACCAGGTGCTTATGCTCTAAAAGGCTTGGAATTAGGTTTTAATTCTCGGAGTGATAATGCTTTGCCTTTTTCTACAATGAAGATTAAGCTATCTGATACAAGCACCCAACTGAAAACTGATTATATACTCGGCAATATTGTTCCTAAAACAGTTTGTTTTGGTAGGATACTCAATCCCGAAGGAGTTCCTATAGCCAATGCGAAAGTTTTTGATAAACGTTATAATATTCGAACATCTCAATTCGATGCACCTTATCTTTTTGCCACTACCGATGAGAACGGTTATTTTATTGGAAAAAGAGACGATGCAAGCATTACACAATTTACGGTTGAAAAAGATGGCTACAATACACTTGAAACTAAGTTCACTTTTGTAAAAGGTTATACAACGGAGCGGAAATTAATTGATGCCATAAGGATTGTATCCGGTAATGCGGGGGCAGATAGTGTGTTCTCCAGTTCAGAGTCCTTCGAATATGGACAGGAAATTAAGGCGGTGCCCAAGTATAGAAACCAAGTAATTGTAAAAGCGCAAATAAAAGGACAGAATGTAGAAGATGCTTTAATGTATATTACCCAACCTGTGGGCGATAACGGTAATTACGAAATTTTAGATACCATTGTATTGGGTAGAAAACCAAACAATTTTTTTACTATTTCTAAATTCCCCGGTAATAAGTATGATTTTTTGATTATCCCCAACCCAGAAAAAATTACACCTGCCAATCCAGGGTTTTTGCCTTTTAGTGGAAGCTTTTCCTCTACTTCAAAACCACAAGAAATTATTGCTCAATTAAAACCGATGGTAGTGCTAACTGGTTCTATAAAAGATAGTGCAACGGGTAGAATTATTGATTCGGTAGATGTTACTGTAAATGGTATGGGTGCATACACGGGTAGTTCAGATAGGAGTGGCAATTATAGTATTGGTTTACCCGCCCGAGAAATTACCCTTCATTTTGTTCGTGATGGTTATTTGTCAATGGATACCACCATCAACCTAACAAAAGATTCTGCTACACTAAAACGGAGTATCAACTTTTTATTAACGAAGAACACAGAAAGACTAGTAGTAACTGGATTGAGTGGATATGATATAGAATTAGAAGAGCAACGAAAAGGGAAGAACGATACCACTTTTTTTATTACAGGGAAAATATTGCTGGAATCAAATGATGTGTTTACAACAACAACGGGTAACGATAAACTCAGTTTTGAAAATATTGAAGTAGTAGTAGATGCAGATGGTATGGCTTACCCTGTAAAAGATGAAGTGAAGTTTACAGAAACAATATTGAATGCAAAAGCATTCGATTTTGCACCTGTTGAAATTACCCAATTAAAACTCAAAATGCCTCAAAGCAGCGATGCAGAAGAACGTAGGTTTAGTGTGGGTGTGGTATCGGGTGATGTGAAGTTAAAGCTGAGTAATGTTCAAGCCATTTCACCACAATTTCCATTTAGGCTTCCCGATGCAGAACTTGGATTACCGAACAGTGAATATAGGTTTCAGTATATTTTTATTTCCCCTGATGAAAATGAAAGAGCTGCATTTAGTGAAGACCAATCTTTCCCGCTTAAATTCATCAATAACGGAACAGGCAGTACTGCCAATGATGCCACTATTAAAGCAAATATTTTTGCTGATTTTAACATCAATATCAGCAAAACTGAATGTGTATTGGATAATGCAGGTATTAACTTAGAAGGTTTTTTTAAAATTCCAAATACGCTGCTAAAAACGGAAAGTAGTAGCTCTAAAGATGATGAAGTGGATATTAGTGGAACCTTAATTGGAAGAGATTTAAAATTAGAAGATGTTGTTTTGGCATTCGAAGACAATCCATTGATGTTAAAAATGGGTAAGCTACAAACAAAACTTACCGGTCTTGAAATAGCAGGAATAGGCACCAGAAACCCAGGAATAGGTTTTAGTGGTGAAGTTTGGTTTACGAAAAAAACAGCACCTGCAAAAACACCCAAAACAAAAGTCACCAAAAAGCCACGTAAATCTGGAAGCCCTGAAACAGGTAGGGTTAAAAAAACAAAAGCGGTTAAAAAAACCAATAAAGCAACTAGAAAAACAACGCGCAAAACAGCTAAATCAAAAACGGCAACTACTGCAAAGGCAAAGCCAGCAGCCAAAAAAGCAACCAAGCCGAAAAAAGCAAAGCCAGCAGCTTCTGATGAAGACAATGTGTTGACCATTGAAAAATTCTTTGTTCAAAAAGCTGGGAATAGTTTTAATGCTTCTATTAGTCTAATACTTCCAGAGAGTGGCATAAAAATTAAAAACCTCAGTTTTACTACCAACAATGATGATGATAAAATTGAAATGGCTTATGATGGTACTAAGAAAAGTTTCTCTTTTGAAACAGCGGGTACGCTAGATTGGAAGTCTACCCCTTCTTCAAAACCAGCGGCCAGAGGTTCAAGTTCCTCTTCTACTGCAAGGCCAGCAGCTAGTAGAACTGCTGCCAAACCGCCAATTGTAAATAATTTATTCCCCATTGAAATTCAAAAATTCAAGTTCGATTCAGAAGATTGGTCGGTATTATTTGTTGCAAAATCAGATCTTAAAATAGATGTGAAAGTGGCCAAAATTGCCATACAAAAATTAGTGGTAAATATAGGTACAGATATGACGGTTGCTAATATGCAGGAATACTTAAAAAGTGATGAAGGTCCTGAAGAAGATGATGATCCTGCAAAAGGGCCTGATGATGATGCGGTGGATGAAGAAAGCCCAAGAACAGCTTGGGGTATTGGTATAAAAGGTGGGTTGGAGTTTGATGTGAAGGGAATGGAAGTAGATGCCAAAGCGCAGTTTGTATTCGGCGAATTTGGTGGTGAATTTAAGTTTGCAATAGATAGCATTTCATTAGGATTAAAAAATAAAGCATTTAAGTTTGATACCAAAGTAGCGCTAAAATTAGAAGGAGACTCTATCGGGTTTAATGGTAGTGGCTCGCTTACCATGGCTTCAAGAACATTTCAAGCAAGTTTCGGCTATTATAAAATCAGGAATACAAGCACCTATATGCAAGCCAGTATTAGTGTGCCGTTAAATGGAGTTAAAACAGGACCTGTTTCATGGTATAGTGGAGGAGGAGGATTCATATATGAATCTATTGGAAGTAGATTCATGGTTTATTTAAAAGGTGAGTGCGGACTTGCACCAACGAAACCAACTACAGGTGCTACTTACTTAAGTGTAGATACCTTGGGTATTTTATTTGAAGGAGAACAATGTGGTATTAAACCCATATTAAGAGGCAGTGCAAGATTATTTTTAAAAGATTCTTTATGGGGGAAAATAAATGCTACGGTAGATTTTTGTAGAAATTTCTTAGAAGTAACCGTAAATCTCGAGAAGAAGAATATCATCAAAGGAGTTGATTGTAGGGTAGATGGGGTAATGTTTGGACAAATTAAAGCCGATAATAATCCTGCTTTTTTCTTATCCATTAATGCACAAGTAAATTTAGGCGATATAGCTAATGGGAATGCGCAAATTGCACTAGGCATCAATTTCGATAGAAACGAAGCCAATGTTACTACAGCGGCTAAAACTGCTTTCGATTTAATTCCTGCTTATGCCCGAAATACCAACCAAACCAGCTTTGATGGAATCTACTTAAATATACAAGCAGTTATTCCGCAAACAAACGGTTCTTGGAATAGAAGTATTGGCTTGGGTATTTTTAGTGTTGGCTCTGTTAATGTAAATTATTCTTATGGTGCTAAAGGGCAAATTGAGTTTTATTATAATTATTCTACCGATAATTTTAAAGCAAAACTAGCTATAAATGCCAATGCAAGCGCTAACGCTACTTTAAGTATTGTAGGCAATGGGCCTATACGTTTTGGTGGAGGAGCTGCATTTGCCCTGGCTTTAGAGGGGGGTAGGAATGATGCGGATGGCTGGTATATTACGGGAAGTGCTGGCATGAGTATGTATTTGCAAATAGGTGATTGTGCTTGTAATGATTTTAAAACCAGTGGTGGATTTGCGGCTAAAGTTTGTATTGATAAAAATGCTTCGTTTTACTATTACCAAAAAAGAAGTCCTAAATGGGGTTTCAGTTTAAATTAAATCAACAGAAGAAAATAATATGAATAAAAAAATTCGCATAATACTTTTTTTATTAATGGGTATCAATGCCAACATTTTTGCACAAGTCACGGTAAGCAATCAGCGATACATTCCTTCCATCAGCTCGCCCAACGGAAATTATATTTATATGTATGATTTGTTGAGTGATATGTTGACCGATTCTATAAAAATTGCCAATACCGATTACTTTATTATTGAGAGAAGAACAGTTTTGAAAGATGGAGTAGATTCAAATCAAACCGATAATAAAAAAATTGGGTTAGCCCGTGTGATACAAACAAATAGTGAGTTAAATAAACTTTTTTCTGCCGATGATATTGCTACCATGAAAGCTGCTTTTAATGTAAAGAGCAATGCAGATCTAGTGAACTTCTTTAAAACAAAAACTGATCCTCGCTATTATGGGTTTAACTACCTAAGCAATACGGTTAAAATTGCCATGGGGCATATGTATATCGATAAGGAAGCTAAGGAAGGAGAGAAATACATGTACGTTTTAACCCGAGTTGACAAAAACAAAACAGAAGAAGCTTGGGGTTATACTTTTGTTGAAACCAAATCGGGTAACGATGCACTAAATCAATTAAAGCCAAAAACAGGTAATATAATAGCCACGGACAGTTTTATAAGTATAAGTTGGAAATTACCCTTGCCCCCCAAAGCAAAAGAGGCAGCCAATAAATTAGTCGCCAATAAAAAAGGGTTTAAAGATTTAGCCAAGCTCTTACCATTTGAGCTAAATATGGTTAGAGCAAAAATATTTACTTACAATGCGCAGGGGTGGTCGCCTTTACCCGAATTGATGTTGGGAAATTTGAATACTACTGGTGACACCCTTTCTTTTTATTATTCAAAGAAAACAGTACCCGATGAAGTAGTGAGTTGCTATTTGCAAATAGAAGATGAAGTGCAGAATATTGG
>JAAFJB010000102.1 GCA_013297995.1 Chitinophagales bacterium
TCATGGTTACGTTTTTAAGCGGTTGCATAGCAGTTCTTAATATTGCCTCTACGTTTTTTTCTGGATACTCCAGTATCTGTTGAAATTCATCAATGGCAATAACTGTTTTTACTGTTTGCTGTTCAAGAAATTGTAAAAGTTGAGGAATTGTTTTTTCTAATGCTTTCGATTCACTTATATCTAAACTCAACTCTGGGCTTCCACTTAGCGGATCTATACTTATGATAGGTCTTAATAACCTAATCAATTCCCAGAACTTTTTTCCAATACCCGTTTTCTCTGGATAATTCTTATAAATACAATTTGCTAATTGATTGCTAAAATCTTTGAGATTTATAGTTGCATATATATCTATATAAATGCATTTTCTATTTTTTTGTTTCTTTAGTAAATGAAACACATGTTGTATAAGCGATGTTTTTCCAAGCCTCCTTAACGCAAAGAAAGCTGTATGGCTATTGTTTTTAATATTTTGAATTAAAGTAGCTGTTTCTTCTTCCCTATCACAAAAGAATTCTTCTCCAGGGTAGGTGTTAATGCTGAATGGATTAATTGCTGATTTCATTTGATAAAGTTAATATACAAAATGTAATATACAAAATGTATATTAGTGTATACCAACAAAACTCTTTCCTCCGGGCTCACAATGAAAATAATACTCCGCCAGTGGGCTCTTCTTTCCGCCCTTTACTAAATAAAATGCCATATTGTTTTTATAGGGTGCTTTATTCTTACTAAAACGCATATCCCTATTAATTCTAAACATAGTTTCCTTGGCCGTTAACATAGCTATGCTGAGGTCTTTCTTTCCAAACTGTTGCAGTACTTCGTTTACCAACGCTGTAAAATTTTCTTTGGCTTGGATATAATTACTCCGGTGCGCATCAAACCATTCTTTTGAATTGTGCTGCTTTAATTGTTTTAAGAATTCCAAGGTGTTTATTGCTAACATAGTTGCTTTTTTAAGCTATTCTTGAATGGTTAATAACTGTATTAATTCTTCCTCACTTATTATTTTTACTGAATTTATTTTCTTCGCTTTCTCTAACTTAGTTCCCGCTTCTTCTCCTACTACCAAATAGTTTAATTTACTACTTACACCACTCAATATAATGCCTCCCGCCGCTTCTACACTAGCTTCTGCATCAGATCGTTTGAGCTTGCTTAATACGCCCGTAAATAAAAATGTTTGTCCCTTCAATGCCCCTGTTGCAACCTGTTCTTTTTTGGTATTTACCAATTGTAGTCCCAACGTTTCTAACTCAGAAAGCATATTAATATTCTGTGCATTGCTAAAAAACTCATGAATACTTTTCGCCACTTTTACGCCTACATCTTCTAATAACAACAATGACTCCTCACTGCTTTCCACAAAATCTAATAAATGATTCACTGAATTGGCCAGTGTTTTTGCCGTTGTTTCCCCCACAAACCGAATTCCCAAAGCATAAATCAATCTGTATAATGGCTGTTGTTTACTGGCTGCAATAGCGGTAAATAAATTATCAACTGATTTCTTTCCAAATCCCTCCATACTCGATATTGCTGCTTCTTTTTCAGCCAGCCTATATATGCCCGGTATATCTTTCAATAATCCTAGTTCATAAAACTTTCTAATATTGGCTTCGCCCAAACTCTTTATATCCATGGCATCCTTACTCACAAAATGAATCATCTTCTCTACCACCTGGGCCTCACATTCTATATTAATACATCGCCATACTGCATCGCCTTCGGCTTTAAACAATGGGCTCTTGCAAACGGGACAATCTATTGGAAACACAATGGGTATTTCTGTTCCCCTTCTCCACTCTGGTAAACTTTTTACTATCTGCGGTATCACATCTCCCGCCCTTTCAATTAAAACCATATCACCTACACGCAGGTCTTTCTCCCGAATATATTCTTCATTGTGTACCGATATACTTGATACCGTTACACCCGCTAAATAAACGGGAGCTAATTTGGCTACTGGTGTTACCGCCCCGGTTCTTCCAACTTGGTACTCTATCCCCAACAAAGTAGTAGTGGCCTGCCTCGCTTTAAACTTAAAGGCAATGGCCCAGCGGGGATGGTGTGAAGTCATTCCCAACCGCTCTTGCAATGCCAACAAATTTACTTTTACCACCATTCCATCTATCTCATAAGGCAATTCATCTCTCTTGGCTTCAAATGCCAAACAATAATCTATTACAGCTTGTATGCCTTGTACTACTTTTTTCTCTTCTTTGGGTGACTTGAATCCCAGCTCCCACAATAATTCTAATATTCCTGAATGCGTATCTACTGGTGATGGCTCGCCATCTGCCGTTCCTATATAACTGATATGATACAGAAACGCGTCTAAATTTCGCTCCGCAACTTCCTTCGGATCCTTCATGCGCAAACTTCCCGATGCCGCATTGCGGGGGTTGGCCAATGCATTGTTTCCTTGCGCTACCAATTTTCTATTGAAGGCTTCAAATGCATCTTTGCGCATAATAATTTCTCCCCTTATTTCTACCTGCGCTATGCCCCTGCTCGCCAATGGCGCCGATAAGGGTATAGATCTTATCTGCTTTATATTCTGCGTAATATCTTCCCCCGCTACTCCATCTCCCCTGGTTGTTCCCCTTTGTAATAGACCATTTTCATAAATCAATGAAATACTAGCTCCATCAAATTTTGGCTCTACACAATATTCAATACTCTCTAAGCCAGATAACTCTCGCACCTTCCTATCAAAATCATTCAGGTCGGCTGCATTATAACTATTATCGAGACTCAACATGGGTACCCAGTGAGCCATCGTTTCAAAACCTTGGTTCAAACTATTGCCCACCCGCTGAGTGGGTGAATCGGGTGTTACCCAAGATGGATTTGCAGTTTCTGTTGCCACCAATAAATGATACAATTGGTCGTACTCACCATCGGCCAAAAGGGGACTATCCAATACATAATACCGATGCTCATGAAACTGCAATACTGCTTTCAACTGATCCAGTTCCGAACGACTGACTCCTATCCCTATTTGTTTTAAAAAGTAGGCAGTAGATGCTTGCATAGCCATTGATTGTTCGGAAAGATTCATAAATACTTGCTTAAACGGTTCTGGTCAAAATTAACATACAACCCCTTAACTTTACACAATAGGATAATGATTCAGTTAGAAATAAGTTCCTGCTCCAAACTTTTGCTATGATAAAGAATAAATCTGCTCAGGTGCTTGCTCCAGTTCAGTCCATTCAAGATGCGGTATCACTGGTAATCCATTATCCCAAAGTACCATTAACAGTAGATTGTGTAATTTTTGGTTTTGAAGCAAATAAATTAAAAGTGTTGCTGATACAAAGCGACTTGGCCATTTATAAAAACCAGTACTCGTTGCTGGGCGATTTTGTTCGCGATAACGAAGAATTAGACGCCGCAGCTTACCGTATTTTGAAGCAGCGTACCGGTATGAACAATGTTTTTTTAGACCAAGTGAAAGCTTTTGGAAATCCAACCCGACATCCTGGCGGTAGGGTGATTACCATTGCCTACTGTTCCCTCTTAAATATTCAGCACCACGCACTAAATATTCACGATAATGCGCTGGACTGGTTTGATTATGCCGCTGTAACTGAAATGGCTTTCGACCACAAAGAAATTACCGATGCATGCCATGCATGGTTGCAGAAAAGAATACAAGAACATCCACTCGGATTTAACCTACTCCCCGTTAAATTCTCGCTGCGTGAATTACAGAATTTATACGAAGCCATTTTGGGACTTAGGCTTGATAGAAGAAATTTTAGAAAAAAATTTGCCTCTATGGATTTACTCATAGATACCAATGAAATGGAACAAGATGTTTCTCATCGTCCTGGTAAACTGTATCAGTTTAATTTTGAGAAATACGAAAAAAATAAAAGAAAGTGGACGGGAATTGATTTTTAGTTTTTTTCTGACTTCTATCCGTTACTTTTACTAAAATAGTTGCGCATGCTACATTCAATGACGGGTTATGGTAGAGCCGAACAATCCATCGGTGACAAGAATTTTTTGGTTGAAATTAAATCGCTCAATGGCAAACAATTCGATCTTAGGTTGAATATCCCATCTTTGTTAAAACCTTTTGAATTTGAAGTACGCAATGCCTTGAATGAAGGGTTGAACCGTGGCAGTGTGGAATGCAATATCAGCATTAAATTTAATGGTGCTAACAAACCCGTTACCATTAATACCGATCTTGCCAAAGCTTATTTTTTACCCGTTGCACAACTGGCCGATGAACTTAAACTTGAAAAAGGTGATATCCTCAGCACCATTCTTAAATTGCCAGATGTAATTACACCGTCCACCGAAATGCTCAGTGAACAGGAATGGGAGCAGTTTGCCGCCTTATTAAAGCAAGCCATCGCCCAGCTAAATCTACACCGTGAAGAAGAAGGCAAGTCCATTGAAAGCGACCTGCTACTGCGGCTCTCTAATATTGAAACCCAACAGGCTATTATTGCCGAACTGGCACCGCTGAGAAGAATAAAAATTAAAGAGGGGCTATTGAAAATTTTGGAAGAAAATATCGGCAAAGAAAACTACGATCCCAATCGTTTAGAACAAGAACTGATTTATTATATTGAGAAAATTGATATCAGCGAAGAACAAGTGCGTCTCAACAATCACTGTACTTATTTCCGCAGCATCTTAAAAGAAGCGGGCACTTCCAAAGGCAAAAAACTCTCATTTATTTTGCAAGAATTTGGTAGAGAAATTAATACTACTGGCTCTAAAGCTTATGATGCCAATATGCAGAAAGCTGTTATATTAATGAAGGATGAATTGGAAAAAGCAAAAGAGCAAATACTAAATGTTCTATAGCACTTCAAAAAAAACATATATGCAAAAAGGGCTGATTCTATTGGTTTGTGCTTTGTTGTTCCTAGGCTGTGATTCTATTGGAGTATTCGAAAAAACTAGTTTTTTTGCAGATCATCAATGGAAGTCTAACCAGCAACTCTCTTATCATTTCACCATTACAGATACGGCTGCATATTACCAGATTTATACCATTATTCGCCACGAAGACGCATATCGCTACAACAATATTTGGCTGCGCTTTACCACCAAAGCACCGGGTGATACGGCCAAATCACAACTGGTGAACTTACGCTTAGCTGATAATAGAAAAGGATGGCTGGGTACTGGCATTGATGATGTTTTTGACCACCGCATTCGGATTACCCGAACCCCCCAAAAATTACGAAGAGGCGATTATACCTTTACCCTTCAGCAAGTAATGCGTGAAGATCCTATTACTGCAATTTTAAATGCTGGCATTCGCATTGAAAAAGTACAACCATGATTCCTTTAAAACCCCCAAAATTAGCCCCAGTAATTGTTGTGTATTGGTTTTTGCTTGTATACATGATTGCTGCCCTTGGTTGGTGGTATATAGCGTTGGAAAAACAAAATACAGCCATCAGCAATATTCGGTTGAGTGAATTAAAAAAAGACGATCCAGCTTATTTTAATCGAGCAAATATTATTACAGAAATCAGCAATCGCAAGTCCGCTCAATATATTGGCGAGGGCGTTACTTTTTTAGCTGTAATTTTAATAGGTGCTGTTTTTGTGTATCGAGCTGCCCGCAAACAGTTTAAATTTTCGGCGCAACAGCAAAATTTTATGATGGCCATTACCCATGAATTAAAAACGCCTATTGCCATTGCCCAACTGAATCTTCAAACCTTGCAAAAAAGAAAACTAGATACGGATAAACAAGAAAAATTAATAGCCAATACCTTGTACGAAGCCGATCGCCTAAATATTCTTTGCAACAATATTCTCTTCGCTTCACAACTTGATGCAGGTGGGTATGCCGCTGTAACACAGAAAATTAATATGACCGACTTGCTAGAGAATGGGGTGGACGATTGTAAAATTAGGTTTCCCGACCGTATTTTTTCTGAACAAATTCAGGCAGATGCTTTTTTACAGGGCGACGCTTTTTTATTACAAATGCTGGTAAATAATTTATTAGAGAATGCTGTAAAATATGCACCCAAAGAAGAGTCAATAAACGTACAACTTTCCATTACTAACGGATTCATAAAATTATCTATTGCTGACAAAGGTGCTGGTATTGCCGATTTGGAAAAGAAAAAAATATTCAATAAATTCTATCGCAGTGGCAATGAAAATATTCGTAAGGCACAAGGAACAGGATTGGGTCTCTATCTCTGCAAAAAAATTGTGGATGCTCACAATGGAAACATTTCTGTGACAGACAATCAACCAAACGGCAGTATTTTTGCCGTAATATTTAAGTATGACAACAGAGGATAAAGCCAATATATTAATAGTTGAAGATGAAATAAATCTGCACGAAGCACTTCGGCTGAACTTAGAAATGGAAGGCTATGAAGTAAGTTCTGCCTACGATGGTAATGAAGCACTGCGCCAAATTGCCAACGCTTATTTCGACCTAATTATTATGGATATAATGCTGCCTGAATTAGACGGTATTAGCATCACCGAAAATATACGGGTACACAATAATAATGTTCCAATTTTAATGCTGAGCGCCAAAAATGCACCTGCTGACAAAGTATTAGGATTAAAAAAAGGGGCCGATGATTATCTTTCCAAACCTTTTAATTTAGAAGAACTGCTGATTCGTGTAGCCAAACTGATTGAGAAAAATAAACGCATACTGGTAAAAGAATCCGTAGGCGATCAATATAAATTTGGTAATAACCTGATTGATTTTAAAGCACAGGATTCCATTACATGGAATGGTTCAACCATCAGCCTAAGTAAGAAAGAAGCCTTGCTGCTGAAATTATTGATAGAAAATAAAGGAGAAGTAGTGCCCCGCGAAAAAATTTTGCAAGTGGTATGGGGCTATAATGTATACCCTACTACCAGAACCATCGATAATTTTATTTTAAGCTTTCGGAAGTATTTTGAAGAAGACAGCCGCAGCCCCAAATACTTTCACTCTGTAAGAGGCGTAGGATATAAGTTTATAGAATAGTATTCCTAACAAAGAATACTAAAATTAACACTTAGTGTGCTATCTTTTATGTACTTTTCAATTGTAAACTTCTTCTGTAGGTATGCGATTGATGGGTTATAAAATACTTTTTTTGGCAGCAATAGGACTATGCACTTCCTTCAAAAACCCCATTCATATTGACCTTGCAAAGGCCAACAAGGATACCTATTCCGTGTATATTATTAAAAGTGAATACCAATTAAAAGTATACCAAGCCAATGGTGAGTGGTTGGCTTCTTATCCTGTTGTATTTGGCAGCAAAGACTTGGGTGATAAAATGATGGAGGGCGATAGAAAAACGCCTGAAGGTATTTTTCACATCAGCGGTAAAAGAGTTCATGCTAAATGGGAACGTTTCATGCTGATTGACTACCCAACAGCGGATAGTTATATAAAGTTCAACGAACGAAAAGCAGCGGGCTTAATTCCTGCCAACGCTAAAATAGGTGGAGATATAGGCATTCATGGAACCGTACCTCACGACGATTACGCTATTGATCAATATAGAAACTGGACCGAAGGTTGTATCAGCACTAAAAACAAATATGTGCAGCAATTATTTGAGCTTCTTCCCCTGGGCACTCGGGTTGAAATTAGGCGATAAACTTTTTAACCAATCTTTTATTCCCAACTGAATTTTACTGGCCACTTCCTTTTTAAAAACGGGATTTACAATTCTTTTTTCATCTGCTTCATTACTCAAAAAAGCTATTTCAACCAAGCAGTTGGGAAAATCGGTGGGCGCATTTAAGGCAAAATTAAAGTGGCCAATATTGCCAAATTCTTCCAGCTTTAGTTCCAACATCCGCTTTAATATTTGCTGCGATAATGGCCTAAAACCAATATGCTTATAATAAGTGCTTACGCCCTTAATATCTGCTTTGGTGCTAGAATTTAAGTGGAGGCTGATGAGTAGGTCGGGATTCTTTTCTTGTAAAAAAATAATACGGTCTTTATTCTCAATACTAGTATCTGTATTGCGCGTCATGATAATATTTTTCACTCCTATTTTCATCAACGATTGCTCCAGTGCTTTGGCAAATAATAAGGTCTGTTCTTTTTCAACTGCTTTTAAAAGTACGCCACCGGCGCCAGTATTCGTTCCACCGTGCCCTGCATCAATTGCAATAACCATTTTACGAATATCAAGTATTGCAGGCTGTCGTTTTACTTTTACTACCAGTGTTTTATTTTTATAACTCAAATTATAACCCCAATGCTGCTGGTGGTTCAACTCAATGGTTATCCGCACAATATCATCTTCTACCTGCTGGTAGTAAATATTTTTTATGGCTTTAAGTGAACTCAATTGCGTTACCCAGTTGGTATTGCTTTGTACCCCATAAATATCAACCACAATGCGGGAAGGATTTATTTCCATCCAGGTTTTATATGGTAGTTTTTCTTCGAAGTTTATATTGAGATAGTCAAAAGCAGAATCACCTTTTGCAAGAAAGGAGCCAGTAAGGTAAAAGGGCTTTTTTAAGGGAGAAGCGGTATCTGCTTTCAGGTATGTTTTTTCTAAAAAAGCGGTATGAAATTTAGAGAGTTGAACAGTATAAAGATCATTGGATGAGTCAATCACTTTCAATAAAACATTGGTATCAATATAACCCATTTTAGCACCTCCCAGTCTATCCGCTCCCATGCCATAACCCAGTGCGGGTAATTTGCCCGTGGTTCTACCATAGCGAAACCCTTTGGTAGGAATGGTTTGCGCCAATAAAGTGTGACTAAGAAAAAGAATGATAGCAAAAAAAATAAATTTCATGAGTCAATTTTTATTGATTTACTGGTCTCATAAAATGAGCTGATTAGCATTTCAGTTGGTAACAAATTC
>JAAFJB010000104.1 GCA_013297995.1 Chitinophagales bacterium
GGGCATACATATAATTTCACCAGGCCCTTGAATGCTTTGGTGATTGGTGAAATAGAAAATAGGGTATTGGTCAAATTCGGGAATCATGTCTACTTTACGATTTCTTCTTGCGGCAGCAACATGCTGGCGAAATGCATAACCATCTCTGCACGATGTTGGAAAAGGAACAGGAGCTAATAGTTGAATTGAATTAAGCGAAACTCCTTGTGATTGGCTAATTCTGCCTTCTTTTATAGCTGCTTCTGTTAATACAGCAATGGGAAACATATCATCCCAATACTGTAAAAACATATTCATACTATTGGGAAGTTCAGGATGAATTAAGTCACAATCGTATAAGAATCCCTCCACCAAAAAAGCCAATTGATCCCTTCCTTCGGTAATATAAGAAACAAGCTTCATTGTATTAATTTTAGCAACAAAAGTAGGGTAATAAGTTCACTCAGCTAATGGTAGTAAATTAGTTTAGTATTTCTCCATTACACCGAGTCCGAACAAAGCAAAATCATATTTAACAGGATCTTTTGGATCTAATTTTTTTAGGTAATTGGTTAATTCTTCGGCAGCCATCCAGTCAATCTGTTTTCGGGTTAACAAATTAAATCTGTTAGCTACTCTAGCAACGTGAAGGTCAATTGGGCAGATGAGTTGATCGGGACTGATTTTATTCCAGATCCCAAAATCAACTCCCTGTTTATCTTTTCTTACCATCCAGCGTAGGTACATATTTAAACGCTTACAGGTAGAACCTTTAGCGGGATTGGCAATATGTTTTCTGGTGCGCTGTGGAATATCTGCTAAAGAAAAAAAATGGTTATGAAACTGAATAAGCGCATCAAAAACAGAAGTTGGTTTTTTGCCTTTTGTTAAAAAAGCGGATTCTAAAGAGTTGGAATTTTGATAGTGCTGTTTAAAAAATTCAATACAATAAAGCAGATCGGTGGTATTAAAAGTTCGGTGTTTAAAGCCTTCTAATGTTTTTAAATCATTGGCAGATGCATTCAAGCAAAAATCATGCGGTTGCATTTGCATGCGTTGCATTAATTCGGTAGATTTTTGAATGATGGTGGTACGATTGCCCCAAGCAAAAATGGCGGCAAAGAAGCCAGCAATTTCAATGTCTTGTTTTTTTGAAAATAAATGTGGAATACAAATAGGATCTTTGGCAATAAAAGAAACCTGGTTGTATTCCGCTACTTTATTATTGAAAAATTGGTGTAGTTCATTAAGTTCAACCACTTAATTTAACGCATTATTCAAATCTTCAATGAGGTCGTCTACATCTTCAACGCCAATGCTTAAACGAATTAAGGTATCGCTTAATCCATTGGCTATTCTTTGTGCTCTTGGAATAGAAGCGTGGGTCATAGAAGCGGGGTGGTTGATTAAACTTTCTACACCGCCGAGGCTCTCTGCTAGTGCAAATAATTTGGTAGAAGATAATAATTTTTTTGCAGCTTCCATGCTTTCGTCTTTCAGTTCAAAAGACAACATACCACCAAAATCACGCATTTGTTTTTTAGCAATGGCATAACTGGGATGGTCTTCAAAGCCGCACCAATATACTTTGGCAACTTTGGGATGCTGGCGCAGCCAATGGGCAATTGTTTTACCATTTTCACAATGACGTTGCATGCGAAGGTGAAGGGTTTTGATGCCTCTAAGCACCAGAAAGCAATCCATAGGCCCCGGAACTGCTCCACAGCTCTTCTGAATAAAATACAGTTGCTCGCGCAAAGCAGGATCATTCATCATTAACGCACCTTGAATTACATCACTGTGACCACCGAGGTATTTGGTAGCGGAGTGCATTACAATATCAGCACCTAAATCCAATGGATTTTGTAGATAAGGAGAAGCAAAAGTATTGTCCACACAAAGCAGTGTATGATTGGCTTTGGCAATGGCAGATACTGCTGCAATATCGGTGATATTCATAAGTGGATTGGTAGGTGTTTCAATCCAGAGCAATTTTGTTTTTGCAGAAATGGCATCCTGTATATTTTTGGGATCGGTGGTATCAACATAGGTAAATTGGATACCGAATTTTTCAAAAATTTTAGAGAAGAGCCGATAAGTACCACCGTACATATCTTTGGCAGTAATTACTTCATCTCCTGGTGATAATAGTTTAATAACAGCATCAGTTGCAGCAACACCGCTGCTAAAAGCGAGACCAAACTTTCCATTTTCAAGTTGTGCATACGCTTCTTCTAAAGCATGCCTTGTAGGGTTTTGACTGCGTGCATATTCATATCCTTTATTCACACTTGGGGCTTCTTGCACATAGGTTGAAGTCTGGTAGATCGGTGTCATAATAGCTCCAGTAGACGGGTCGGGTGTAGTGCCAGCGTGTATATATTTTGTTGCAATTTTCATAAGTGGGGTTATTTTTTAGAATTTGTTTTGATAACTGTTAAAGGAATGCTTGCTTTTAAATCGTCCCATAAAAAAACCAAATTAGCGGTATTGGCTTTTTCTTCAAAAAACAGGGTAAAAATTTCTACAGTCTCCTCATTTTTTTCTGGCTTGATATCGGTTCTTATAATGTCTTTTTTCATATCATACGTAAAACTACCCCAACAGAAATTATCTTTATTTACAATGAGGGTCCATTTTGTTTCAGAAGGAATACAGAATAGTGTATATCTGCCTTTGGTGAGAATTTTATTACCGAGTTTAACGGAGCTGAACAATTCCAATTCGGTGGCTTCATTAGCGCCCAATCTCCAGAGCTCATTGTATTTAATGATGCCCCCAAAAATACTTCTTCCATTCATAGCGGGTCTTCCATAAATAACCCTCGCTACCGGAAGGTCTCTTGCTTTACCACTCATTTTAAGGATGGGGTAGTTGGCGGGCCAGTAGCACATATCCATGGGAGATTTGTCAAGCTCAGTAGGTTTTTGTTGCGCCAATATTGCGGTTGAGATGCAAAGCATCATCAAAAGGAAACCGGATTTTTTCATTTGCCGTTATTTTAAGCAAATATAGTTTGCTATTGGTTTATTTGCTGTTGAAATGAATATATTCATTCATTGGAATAAAATCACCTTCACGTTTAAGGTCTTTAATTAGGTTTAACAGACGATCTACCATCACTGGGCCGCACCATCTTCTGGTATAGATGGGCAATTCAAAATCATCTATTGGCGTAAATTCCCAAGGATGAAAATAGAGACATAAATAGCCATCTTTCCGTAAAGTTTGTAAGCACAAGAACTTAAAAATTGAATAGGGCATATTCTTAAAACTCAACCAGAATAAGGGAATTCGTAGGTTGGGAGAAACAGATGCTGGTATTCTTTTCATTCCCTGTTCTATATAAACGGTTCTTGGTATATGTAAGTTATTGTATTTGCCTGGCAACCAAGTTGGGTTGATGGAAGAGTCATACTTATATCCTGCTGAAAGAACAGCGGACATATCAATGGGTTTCATACGAGGCATTCTTAACCCAGTAACTTCTTTTCCGGTGATGGCTTCTAACTTAAGCCTAGAATTTAATAAATCACGAGGTTCAAAAGAACCATGATAATAAGTATGTGATGCAATTTCGTGTTGTTCTGCTAAATTTTTTATTTCAAGTGGAAAATGATTGGCGAAATTAGCGGTGGTAAAAACTGTGCAAGCAGCTTCGTTGAGAATTGGTTCAATAGCATCTAGTCCATCCTTACCCACTTTCATCTGAATAGCAGCAGGAACTGAGAAACCAAATTCCATTGGAATATCAAATTCTTCTACATCAAAACTCAATAGAATGGATCGGCTCATTCAAAAATATTGGTTTCTTTAACAATATAATGAGGGCGCTGTTTACTCTGCATAAATAATTTTCCAAGGTAAACGCCAATAATACCGAGGATCATCAATTGTAATCCACCAAAAAAAGCAATGGTAGCAATTAAAGAAGCCCATCCTGAAATTACATGTCCCGATATAAAGCCATACAGAATATAAGGAATGTATAGAAGTGAACACAAAGAAAAGAATAAACCTAGGTAAGCCGCTATATATAAGGGTTTGGTACTAAAAGAAGTGATGCCTTGCAGCGCAAAGCGAACCATTTTTTTTACTGTATATTTTGAATTGCCTGCTGACCGAAGTGCTGATATATATTCAATGCCTATTTGTTTAAAGCCCATCCATTTAACCAACCCCCGCATAAAAATATCCATCTCACTAAAGGTTCTAAAAACCTGTACTACTTTTTTATCCATCAACCTAAAATCTGCTGTGCCCTGTTCCAGCTCAATATCAGAAAGGTTATTAATTACATTGTAAAATAAATTGGAGGTTTTTTTCTTTAGGTATTGAATGTCTTGGTGATCTTTTCGAATGGTATACACAATATCAAACCCTTCTTCCCATTGTTGAATAAGGGTGGGAATAAGTGCGGGCGGGTGTTGTAAATCTCCGTCCATCATAATTACTGCATCGGCATTGGCACGGTCTAGTCCCGCTTTTAACGCATTCTGGTGGCCAAAACTTTTGGTGAGCGACACATAGAATATATAGTTGTTGCTAGAAGCTTCTGATTTAATAAATTCTAAAGTGCCGTCTGTACTACTATCTTCTACAAAAATGATGGAATATTGGTAAGGCAGTGGATCCATTACGGCTTTAATTTCTGCCATTAAAATAGGCAGGTTGCCACGCTCATTGCATACGGGTACAACAATTGAAATGGTTTTGATGGGTTTAGTTAGCTGCATATATGCTTCACTGGTGCATAGCAAAGCTAAAGTATATTCTTTATGCTGCCAATCTGGTTAGGATGAGATGGACTTGCTATTCTGTTGAAGTTCTGATATTATTTTTGAAAGCCCTTGCTCCATACTGATTGCTGGTTTCCAGTTCAAAACGGTAGCTGCTTTGCTGATATCTGCAATGGTATTCATTATTTCGGCGGTTCTAATTTCATTGCTACTGGTAACGGGGTAGTTGGTTCCTGCAATGGTTTGTACCATATCAATAAGTTCTTTTACCGAATAACTGGTGCCAGATCCTATATTAATAATTTCAAATTTTTTGAGGCCAATAGCTTTTATAATAGATTGAATAAAATCATCCATAAACAAATAATCTCTTTTGGGTGCTAGGTCTTTTACGTGTACTGCTTTGCCGTGTAAAACCTGATGAATAATTTCAGGGATTAGAAAAGAGGGATTTTGGTTGCTACCATAAATATTAAATGGCCTTAAAATAACCGTATTCACCCCATAAGAATCTGCGTACAATTTGCAATATTCTTCTGCTGTTTTTTTTGAAAGTGCATAGGGATTGGGGGTAAAAACGGGTGCCTCTTCTTGAATGGGTAGTATTTTAGCATTGCCATATAAATAGGAGCTTATATAAATAATGCTGGCATGGTGTTTTTTGCAATATTCCAAAGCTCGCAGTGTGCCTAGGGTATTGGTCTCTAAAAATAAGTCGGGTTTTTTCCAACTGTCTGGAACAAAAGTTCTGGCGGCTAAATGTATTACTACATTGGTTGGAGGCAAGTTTTCCCAAGTGGTAATTTGTGAAATATCACCGTGTTGGCTGGTGATGGCAGTTACTTCATGCCCTATTTTTTTTAGTGCATGGCAAAGATATTTTCCCACAAAACCACTGGCGCCGGTGACTAATATTTTATACATACAAGATTTTATCTTTCAACTGATCAAATTGTTCAATGGCAGCTAGGTAATCATCTGGTCTGCCAATATCAAGCCATAATCCAGTAAAACTATTTACCGATACGGGTTCATTTTTTGCTAATAGGCTCAACATTAATTCATCAAAACCAAATGCGCTATTATTGGGAATAAAATCTAAAACACGTTTGCTTAGCATATAAATACCCATACTTACTTCGTATGTATTCTTAGGTTTTTCTTTGAAGCCAGTGAGTAGATTGTCTTTTGTTTCAAGCACACCATAATCTATCATTTCTTCTCTTACATGAGATGAAATGGTGAAGATAGATCCACTTGCAACGTGTTGATTAAAAAAATCGGCATACACAATATCGGTTAAAATATCTCCATTCATCACTAAAAAATGATCGGGTAAATGCTCCATTAGTTTTAATGGACCCATAGTGCCCAAGGGTTGGTCTTCTAATGAATAAGCAATAGAAATACCCCATTTGCTTCCATCTCCAAAGAATGCTTTAATTAATTCTGCTTGGTGATTAACAGCCAAGGTAATATGCGTAAATTGCTGTAGTACCAACTGTCTTATAATGACTTCTAAAATGGGGTATTCTCCAATAGGCATCAGTGGTTTGGGAAGTACAACCGTATAAGGGCGCAATCTTTTTCCTTTTCCTCCTGCTAGTATAACTGCGTGTTTTGTCATGACTTAAATATTATAGGTATCAGTTTTATAGCGTGCTAAATTATTGGGTTCTGTGAACCAATCGATGGTTTGTTGTAAACCCTTTTTAAATCCTTCTAGTTTACCATAAGCGGGTTCCCAATTCATGTATTTTTTTGCTTTATCGTAGCTGGCAAATAATCGCTCGACTTCACTTTTTTCAGGCCTTAGTCGCGCCGCATCCAACTCAAAAACTATTTGCTCACCCATTAAATCGGCAATCAATTCAGCCGTTTGTAAAATAGAAATTTCAAAACCACTGCCAATATTGGTTACCGTTCCATTAATAGCATCACAATGCATGGCTTTTATAAAACCACTGGCCGTATCTTCTACATAAGAAAAATCCCTTGTAGGGGTGAGTGCACCCAATTGAATGGTTTTTTTTCCTGCAGCAATCTGCGAAATAATGGTGGGAATAACGGCTCGAGCGGATTGACGCGGTCCGTATGTATTGAATGGTCGCAATACAGCCACTGGCGTATTAAAGGAACTGTAGAAAGATAAGGCTATTTGATCTGCTCCAATTTTACTGGCCGAATAAGGCGATTGACCTTGTAAGGGATGTTCTTCTGTAATGGGCACAAACCTAGCAGTGCCATACACTTCACTGGTAGAAGTATGCACCACTTTTTTAATACCGAGTTCCTTGGCAGCTTGCACAATATTCAAGGTTCCTTTTATATTGGTATCAATATACGTATCAGGCGAATGGTAAGAATAGGGTATGGCTATTAATGCGGCCAAATGCAATACAATATCACAGCCCTTCATGGCAGTTTTCACGCCATAAGGATCGCGGATATCACCAGTGAATACTTCAAATTTTCCTTTCACACTGGGGTGGCAATGGTCTAGCCAACCCCAAGTGTTGAATGAGTTGTACAGTACAAATGCCCTCACATCATACCCTTGTTTTACCAGCATTTCAGTGAGATGAGATCCAATAAATCCATCTGCTCCGGTGACTAATATTTTCATTCTTTAATTTTTATTGATTTCAACTTTTTTCCAAGTAAACAATTCAATCATACAAACAGCCCATACCAAAATACAAGGTATTGCTTTGATATGATATGGCACCATAAATTGATTGCGAATAAATCTGGGAAAAATTTCGGTAGGTGATAAACAAGTGAATACAAATACCAATGCCATCAGCCATTGATGCCACTTCATTCGCTCCGCACTAATATACCATATAGCTACACCTGCCACCGCAATAATATAGGTAGGCGATTCTACGCCAGGATTAAATACTACGGTAAAAAGCAAGATGCCTGCCAGGTACAGTTGCTGGAATTGTAGGTTGTGGTATACTTGTTTTTTTAGCAATACCAATAGCATTGTTACCGTACCTGCCAGCATAATCCAGCCTTGCTCTATCTGTATAAACTTGAACATGCCAATCACGCCAATTAAACTCAAGGAATCTCTGGCAGATTGTATTTGCAAACGATAAAACCAACTTTGGTATAAAAAAACCAACTGGTCAAATGAAACAATTAGTAAGGGCAAAGTAAAAAATAATATAGCCCATCCGAGCGACTTCAACACAAATGCACCTTTCTTTTTATAACATAAGAAAAATACTCCTGCGGTGAGCACATAAATTTTAAAGAAAAAACCAAAGACGAATAAAAGGCTGGACAAGCCCGTTTTTTCTTTTTGCTGAAAAATAAATACCAGTATCATTAATGCTGCCACGGTTGAGTTGGTCTGTACATTTTCTGCGGCTGTAATAAATTCAATCAGGCAAAACCAGTAAACAACTATTTTTTTCTTGGTATCTATGGGCAATAAATGAATGGCCACCAATAAGGTAACGGTGTGAGATAGATTCCAAAGCAAAATACCCAGCCAGTTGGGTAAAAAATAAAAAAGACCCATATAGAGGGCAAAAAAGGGACTATAATTATATTCTGTATGGTATTCTAGTGGGTAGCTGAGGTAGAGATCATAGTTTTTTCTGAGGTGATCAAAAGCAGCTACAAAACTATCGTAATTGTCACAGTTTTCTAAAAAAGCAATTTTAAGGCTGATAAGAACAGCGGCAATTAGGTAAATACGAATGAGTATTTTCTCGGTTTTGAAAAAAGGCTTTGAAAAAAAAATTGTCGCTAAATTTACCATACTAAATTGCTTAAATAAGCTAAATAATGAAGAGGCAAATATAACTTTTTTCTTAGTAAGAAGTAATTAACAGCAAGGGTGATGGCCATAACAAGAATTTGTTACCAACTAAAAT
>JAAFJB010000105.1 GCA_013297995.1 Chitinophagales bacterium
GCTTTCTTTTTTCAGTCGCTGCCCGCCGCAAGCCGCACAGGTTTTAAGTTCCATAAATTGCTCTACCCACTCCCGCAAACCTTCGCTGTTAACGCCAGCAAACCAGCGTTTGAGCATGGGAATAATGCCTTCAAAAACGCCTTCATAAGGTTTAAATGGAAGGTCGTCGGTAGCATCATCAACCTCCAAAGAGCTGACTTCAGTATTGCCATAGAGCAATATATTCAACGCATCAATGGGAAGTTCTTTAATGGGCTTGTCTAGTTTTATTTTATGTTTTTTAGCCAGTGCTTCTACGTTTTTAAACATATAAGCATCACGCTGCACACCTAGGGGAGCAATACCACCCGCATTGATGGAAATATTTGGGTCTGGAATTACAGCCAACATATCAATGGTGTATCTATTCCCAAGGCCTTTGCAAGCAGGGCAAGCACCATAGGGAGAATTGAAGGAGAAGGCATTGGGAGAGGGTTCTTCATAGCTGATACCCGTTTCTTCACACATCAATTGTTTGGCATATTGAATGGTTTTGTTGGTATCATTCAATAAAACAAATAAGAGATCCTTTCCCATTTTCAAAGTCTGTTGCACACTTTGGCTCAGGCGGACTTTCATATCATCGGTAACGGGCAAGCGATCAATTACCAATTCAATATCGTGAATTTTATACCGATCTACTTGTAGTTTAGGCGTTAAATCTATTATTTCCCCATCTACCCGCACTTTTAAAAATCCTTTTTTTCTTACTTCTTCAAATAGTTCTCGGTAATGCCCTTTGCGGCCACGAATGAGGGGTGCAAGCAAGCTGATTTTTTTTTGTTTGTATTTGGTAAAAATGTCTTCTACAATTTCTTCTTCACTAAATTTTACCATTTTCTTACCCGTATTATAGCTGTAAGCTTCGCCAATTCTGGCAAAGAGCAGTCGCAGAAAGTCGTACACTTCGGTTACAGTGCCTACGGTAGATCGAGGATTTTTATTGGTGGTTTTTTGCTCAATAGAAATCACCGGTGAGAGTCCACTTATTTTATCTACGTCAGGCCTTTCCATATCGCCCATAAACTGTCGTGCATAAGCGCTAAAACTTTCCATATATCTGCGCTGGCCTTCATTGTAAATGGTATCAAAGGCAAGGGATGATTTGCCACTACCGCTTACCCCCGTAAAAACAACCAATTTATTTTTAGGGATGCGGATATCAATATTTTTCAGGTTATGCTCACGGGCACCGAAGACTTCAATAAATTCATTTTCGGTTGCCGCAGGTGCTTTGGGTGATTTATCTATTATTTTTTTTGCCATAGTAGTTCGTAAAGATACAAACAGTAATGGGGTATAAAAGTTGAAATTTATGGCAGGAAGTCCCCCCCTATTTTGCCAAACCGTTGCCCAGCAGTATATTTGTAATTTACCCAAGAGATATGGAAACACAGAAAAAGCTTACCATTGGATTATTTGGTTTTGGAGTTGTAGGAGAAGGATTGTACCAAATACTAAAGCAAACGCCTTCCTTAAAAGCATCTATTAAAAAAGTTTGTATAAAAAACGCTGCTAAGAAAAGAAATGCCCCTGATGCACTTTTCACCACAGATAAAGAGGTGATTTTAAACGATGCCGAAATTAATGTAATAGTAGAAGTTATAGATGATGCAGATGCAGCATTACAGATTGTACAAACCGCTATGTTAAATGGCAAAGCTGTGGTAAGTGCCAGCAAGAAAATGATTGCCGAAAATTTAGCAGCCATATTGCAATTGCAGCAAGAAACGGGACTCCCTTTTTTATGCGAAGCATCTGCCTGTGCCTCAATTCCCATCATTAGAAATTTAGAAGAATATTATGACAATGATTTGTTGCATTCCATTAAAGCCATTGTAAATGGATCTACCAATTTCATTCTCACCAAAATGTTTGAAGATAAGCTGAGTTTTACAGAAGCATTGCTATTGGCGCAACAACTGGGATTTGCTGAGAGCAATCCTAAGTTGGATATTGAAGGGTATGATGCACTGAGTAAGTGGACCATACTTTTGAATCATGCGTATGGAATTGTTACAAAACCTACTGATATTCTTTTTACTGGCATACAAAATATACAGGATAGTGATGCCACAGTTGCCACTGAAAAAGGGTTTGATATTAAACTGATTGCACAAGCTAAGAAGCTCGGCAATGGCAAGGTTGCGGCTTTTGTTTTCCCCCAATTTATTCCGTTGAATGAGCCCTTGAGTTTCGTTAAGAATGAGTACAATGGTGTAGTAATTGAGAGTGGATTTTCCGATAAACAATTTTTTTATGGAAAAGGTGCGGGTAGTTTCCCAACAGCATCTGCTGTATTGAGTGATATTGCTGCGCTCAGGTACCATTACAAGTACGAATATAAAAAACTATACCACCACCAACCGCATGAATTAACCAATGATTATTACCTAAAAGTATATGTAAGTTTCAACGATTGGAAATATATTCCGAGAGAAGATTTTGAGTGGATTGAAGAATGGCATGCGCAGGCAGAAAGAAAATACCTAATAGGCGTTTTGCACTTGAGTAAGTTAATAGAAGGCGACTGGTGGAAATTGAACAATACATCGTTGATTGTAACACCCGATCCTATCATAGATGACTTATCTATCATTCATTTAAAAAAGCGAAGCCTAGAACTAGCAGGTATTGTTTAACTTAAACTGCTTTTTCTTTGTAATGAACCGAAGCTGCTTTTTTCAACTGGTCGGCTGCATATTCAGGCGTAATATCTCTTTGTGCACATGCTAACATTTCAAAGCCCACCATAAATTTTTTAATGGTTGCATTTCTAAGCAAGGGCGGATAAAAATGCATATGCCAATGCCATTCAGCATGATCGCCATCATTTACAGGGGCTTGGTGCATGCCCGCAGAATAAGGAAAGGAAGTATCGAATAAATTATCGTATTTAATAGTTAGCTTTTTTAGTATTTCTGCAAGTGCTATTTTTTCTGCCGCCGTAAAATCAATAATGGTTTGAACGTGACGCTTAGCAATAATCATGGTTTCAAAAGGCCACACAGCCCAGAAAGGAACCAATGCTACAAAGTGTTCATTTTCGCAGACCACCCTTTCTGCTTTTGCCAATTCCAGTGCGAGGTAATTAGAGAGTAGACTCTTCCCATGTTTTTGATAATAATTTAGTTGGCATTCTGTTTCTTTTTGCAATTCAGTAGGAATGGAATTGAGCGACCATATTTGGCCATGGGGATGGGGGTTACTGCATCCCATAATATCGCCTTTGTTTTCAAAAATTTGAATGTATTTTATCCATTTATTAGCAGCAAGTGCAGTGAATTCTTGCTGCCACAATGCTACTACTTTCACTATATCACTCAAATCCATTTGCGGAAGGGTAAGGTGATGAAAAGGAGAAAAGCAAATTACTTTACAAATGCCTTTTTGACTTTCAGCGACCAATAATTCTTCCTCATTCAGCATACCATCTGGCGAAGCTGTTAACAGCGCAGCATAATCATTGGGAAAAGCAAACGGATCATTATAATCGGGATTTTTACTGCCATCAGCGCGCTCATTTCCGGGACATAAATAGCACCCAGCATCATAACTAGGGCGCTCAGTTATCGAATTCAATTCAACCTTGCCCTGCCAGGGGCGTTTGTTTCGATGTGGTGATACGAGAATCCATTCACCAGTAAGAATATTGAGTCGCTTATGAGGATGTTCAATAATATTAAATTGCATATTAGTCTATTAATAATTCAGTTCCATTGGCAATGCCAACGGCATAAACGGATAAGTCAAGCCCAGTAGCTTTTTTATAGGCAGGTTTTAACATTTGTATTAAAGCAGGAATAGATTCTGTAAGCACCAAGTTAATGGTACAACCCCCAAAGCCACCTCCCATCATTCTAGCACCTAATACAGCCGGATATTTCTTTACTTCTGTTACTAAAAAATCTAATTGTTTGCAACTCACTTCATAAAGCTTACTAAGCTGGTCGTGGGTTTCGTACATTAGTTTCCCTACTTTTTCAAGATTACCATTTTGTAGTGCTTCACAAGCCATGAGTAAGCGATTGTTTTCTTGCACCACATATTTACAACGTTTAAAAATTAAGGGGTCTTTAGGTTCAACTATCAGTTGAAGCATATCAATGGTAATATCACGGAGGCTATTCACTGCAGGATATTTTTCTTTTACCCAAGCTACTCCTTGCTCGCATTGTTGCCGCCTTTCATTATAAGCAGAATTGGCTAAGGAATGTTTCACATTGGTATTCAACAAGAGTAATTGCTTCTCCCCTATTTGAAAAGGCATATAATCGTAATCGAGGCTGCGGCAGTCTAGCCGTATCACCTGATTTTTAAGTCCAAACATACTCGCAAACATATCCATGATACCGCATTGAACGCCAGTAAAATTATGCTCGGATTTTTGCGCCATTTTAACCATTTCTATTTTAGAATGATTTAATGCAAACAAGTGGTTCAAAGCAAAAATGGTAGCACATTCAACAGCAGCGGAAGAAGACATTCCTGCACCGATGGGCAAATCACTGTCTAACAATAAATTAAATCCTGATAAAGCAGAACCAGCTTGCTTAAGTTGATCAACAATACCGATAATATAATCTGTCCATTCAGATTTTTTTTGACCCAATTCATTCAACTTAAAAACCAATAATGCTTTGTATTCCACAGCATAGAGATGAATGGCATCATCATCGCGTTTACACACGGCAATATATGCATAGCGATTAATAGCTGCGGGCAGTACAAACCCCTCATTATAGTCAGTATGTTCACCAATAATATTAATTCTACCAGGCGACCTTACAATAATACTGGGCAACTCCCTAAATTGTTTTTTAAATAAATCAGCACAAGATTGCTGCAACGAAAATTCACTTTTAGGAATCATAATTTTATATGCTTATGAAAGGTCTATTTTTAAATTAATAACAAGCTTCATTCCATCGTAGTTCATTACGAATACTTTGAACGGTAGCACTTGCATTGATATTGATGCACTCAATACCTGCAATATCGGCAAAATCACGAAGATGCTCGGCAGTTAAATTTTGACTATAACCCGTATGGTGAGCACCACCCGCATAAATCCAAGCAGCACAAGCTTGTTTCATATCGGGCAAGGGTTTCCAAAGCACCCTAGCAACAGGTAGATTCGGCAATTCTTCTTTTATTGCCACTGCTTCTACTTCATTAATGAGCAAGCGAAAACGATTACCCATATCAATTAAGCTGGCATTCAACGCAGCTCCTTCTGCCACATTAAATACCAAACGAACTGGATCTGCTTTACCACCAATACCCAATTCGTGGATTTCGCAACTGGGTTTTGCATGGGCAATAGAGGGACAAATTTCTAGCATATGCGAACCCAATACCAATTCATTATCAGGCGCAAAATGGTAGGTATAATCTTCCATAAAGGAGTTACCTCCAGGCAAACCCGTACCCATCACTTTCATAGCACGCACAAGGGCGGCGGTTTTCCAATCGCCTTCACCTGCAAAGCCATAACCCTTTGCCATGAGTCGCTGAACGGCAATGCCAGGCAGTTGCATCATGCCATGCAGGTCTTCAAATGTATCGGTAAAGCCTTGGAAATTTCCTTCAGTGAGAAATGTTTCGAGTCCAATTTCAATTCTTGCAGCTTCAATTAGCGAAGCTCTTTTTGCACCACCCGTTTTAAGTTCAGTAGCAAGATTGTATTCGGTTTCATAGATGCTGATTAAGGCATTTATTTGGGCATCACTAACCGCATTAATTACGGCAACCAGGTCTCCAATGCCATAGGTATTTACAGAAAAGCCGAATTTAATTTGGGCTGCTACTTTATCGCCTTCTGTTACTGCAACATTGCGCATATTATCGCCAAAGCGAACAAATTTAGCGGTCTGCATATCATGCCAAGCTGCCGCAGCACGTACCCAAGTATTCAGTTCATCTTGAACCGTATTATTCTGCCAGTGACCCACCACTACTTTTCTATTCATGCGCATACGGCTCACCATAAAACCAAATTCTCTATCCCCATGGGCAGATTGATTCAGGTTCATAAAATCCATATCAATAGAAGACCAAGGAATATCACGATTGAATTGTGTATGCAAGTGCAACAATGGTTTTTGTAAAATTTTCAATCCATTGATCCACATTTTAGCAGGAGAAAAAGTGTGCATCCAGGCCACTAAGCCAATACAGTTGTTGGTATTATTCGCTGCTTTGCAAAGCGCCAGAATTTCATCGGGTGTTTTTACCGTAGGTTTCCAAGTAATTTTACAAGGTATATTACCGCTTTCGTTCAAGCCATTCACAATATATTGCGCGTGTTCGGCAACTTTTTGCAAGGTAGCTTCACCGTATAAATGTTGACTACCTGTTACAAACCAAATTTCTACTTCTTTAAAATGAATCATTGTAATGTATTATTTAAGATATATGAGTTTATTTATTGACCATAATAACTATCAGGCCCATGTTTTCGTTCAAAATGTTTGGCAATTAATGCCGGTTTTAATCGGGGTGCTTGGGAATTAATTTGTTCGGTAACGATGGCCATTTTAGCAATATATTCCAGTACGGCGCTGTTGTGAACGGCTTTGGCTGCATTTTTACCCCAGGTAAAAGGGGCGTGATTGCCTACTAAAATCATTTCAACTTCTTCATAGCTTAAGGAATTATTTTTAAGGCAGTCTATAATTTGAAAACCAGTTTGGTATTCATAGTTTCCTTTAATCATTTCATCGCTCATAGGAGGGGCGCAGGGAATATCGGCCGTGGTATAGTCTGCATGGGTAGTGCCAAAAACAGGAATGCTTCTTTGCGCCTGAGCCCAAGCGGTAGCATAAGTAGAATGGGTATGCACGATGCCGCCAATTTTGGGCCAATGTTTGTACAATACGGCGTGGGTAAGTGTATCGGAAGAAAAGCGCAGGTCACCTGCCACTTTTTGTCCCTCAAAATCAACCACCACCATTTTATCTGGCGTAAGATCAGCATAGGGAACGCCACTGGGTTTGATGGCAAAAACGCCGAGGCTGCTATCAGCAGCACTTACATTCCCAAAGGTAAAAAGCACCAGTCCCAACGCAGGCAATTGCATATTGGCTTCGTAGGCTTCGGTTTGTATATGACTGTATTTATTCATGCAAAAAAATTAATAATTTGAAATAAAAGACTCGGTAAAACTCCCCAAAGCTTGGTATTTGGCAAAACGTTTTTCGTAAATAGCGTGTTTAGCAGGGTTGGGTGAATAGGTAATTTCAAAACCTTGACCCATCGCTTCCATGGCGTGTTGAACCGTGGGATAGATGCCAGCAACGGTAGCGGCAAACATAGCAGCACCGGCAGCACAGGTCTGATCGCTTTTATGAATTCGAATAGGCATATTCAAAATATCGGCCATCATTTGCATGATAAAAGGCGATTTTTTAGCAACCCCACCAAGACCAATAAGTCCTTTAACAGGAATGCCTTCATCTACAAATCTATTCACAATGGCTTTGGCACCAAAGCAGGTAGCTTCAACCAAAGCACGGTACATATCTACTGCAGTAGTGCTTAAATCGAGTCCCGTGAAAACGCCTTTAAGGGCTTGGTTTGCGTCGGGGGTTCTTCGCCCATTCATCCAATCGATACAGAGTGCTGAATCAAGGGTGCAATTGAGTTGAGCGGCTTCTTTATCAAGGGTGGGTAGAATTGATTGGATTAAAAATTGTCGATAGGCAAGGTATTGTTCTTCATCTATAAAATGGGGGCAAGCTATATTTTGCAAAGGCAAAGAAAGTATATTTTTAAACCAAGCGTAGGCATCGCCAAAAGCACTCTGACCGGCTTCTAAGCCAATCATACCGGGTATTACAGAGCCATCCACTTGTCCGCAAATTCCTTTAATGCAGCGATTGTTGATGTCAGCAGCAGGAGCCACCAAAATATCACAGGTAGAAGTGCCCATTACTTTACTAAGGTGATAGGGTTCAATTTGTCCCCCTACGGCACCCATATGCGCATCAAAAGCACCCACGCCTACCATTACATTGGTGGAGAGGCCAAGGCGGTTAGCCCATTCTTCTGATAAAAAACCAGCGGACTGATCGGAAGTATAAGTGGTATTAAACAAGCGATCTTTAAATCCATCGAGTAAGGGATCTAGTTCGGCAAAAAAATCATTGGGAGGAAGTCCTCCAAAGCTCTCATTCCAAAGGGCTTTATGGCCAGCGGCGCAAACCCCTACTTTCATTTGATTGATATGAGAAGCACCTGTGAGTAAGAAAGGAATCCAGTCGCAATGTTCCACCCAAGCATAACAGGCAGCGCGCACTTGTTCATCTGTGCGCAAGGTTTTTAAGAGTTTGG
>JAAFJB010000106.1 GCA_013297995.1 Chitinophagales bacterium
CTAACCTAGGTGCTAAAATTGGCTATACCAATGATGCTAAGAATAAAGATTTTTTACCCGCCAATTTAGGATTGGGTATGGCATATACGACTGTTTTAAACGAGACGAGTAAAATTACTTTTGCGTTGGATGTAAATAAATTATTAGTGCCTATTTCACCCATGGCTACAGGTAATTTTAGTGCCGACTCTACTGCCCTAAGCAATTACAGAAGTACGGGAGTGGTTTCGAGCTGGATGAAGTCTTTTAATGATGGCAGCAATCAATTGAATTCACTGCAAGCTTCGCTGGGTGCTGAGTTCAGCTATAACGATCAATTTATGGTGAGGGGTGGTTATTTTTATGAAGATAAATCGCGTGGCAATAGAAGGTATTTTTCTGCGGGTGCCGGATTTAACCTAAAGTTTATGACGGTGAACCTTTCTTATTTGGTTCCTTCTGGCAATGGGGTTACCAGGAATCCGTTGAGCAATACGCTTCGATTGGGTGTGGTGTTTAACCTAGGGGAAGATTTTTAATTTATTTTTTTTGATTTTTATTTAGGCGTTGCAATGATTTTGCAGCGCTTTTTTTTGATGAAAATTTTTTTTGATGAAAATTTTTTTTGATGAAAATTTTTTTTGATGAAAATTTTTTTTGCAAACCTTCGGTTTGCAGGATAACTGTACTTTTTGTCTTGACACAAAAAGTACCCAAAAAGTCAAGGCTGTTTAAAAATTCCGCAAATTTATTTGTTCCCCTGCGCTGAAAGAACTCACCCGCCGAAGGCGGGCTCAAACAGCTTTCATCGCTTACGCGGAACGCATAAATTTTTATTCGGAATTTTTAAAAGGCCATTTTTTTTCACTACCTTATAGAGTCAAATCCATCGTTCATCGTTCATCGTTCATCGTTCATCGTTCATCGTCCATCGTCCATCGTCCATCGTCCATCGTTCATCGTTCATCCACCATCCACCATCCGCCTCAATCGACATCAGAGAAATGGCTGATCAGAACAGTTGCGAGCAGCGTGTTAAACGCGGAAAATTGTTTGATCACGCCGTAGGCGTGAGAGTTTTTTCCGCGTAACGCTGGGAGTAGCTGTTCCAGTCATTTCTCTGGAGTCTTGATTTTTTCTTTGGTTCGTTTCTTTTGTATCAAGACAAAAGAAATGAACATACACTTCCAAACGGAAGGTTTGAATAAAACAAATATTTTATGAAAACCGAAGGTTTGAATAAAACCAACCAAGCATGTATCTTTAATGCCTTAAAAAAATTGAGATGGAGATTAGCGAATTGTATAAAATTTATCAACAAAACCCATCGGTGCTAACAGACACCCGGAAATTACAAAAAGGCGATTTATTTTTTGCCTTAAAAGGTCCTAATTTCAACGGCAACTTATTCGCTGAAAAAGCCTTGGATATGGGTGCTGCCTTCGCTATCATTGATGAAGTTCCTTCAGTTTCCAATGAGCGTTTGATACTAGTTGAAAACGCACTGGAGACCCTTCAACAACTGGCTAAATTCCACCGACAACAACTGAATATTCCTTTTATTGCCATCACCGGTAGCAATGGCAAAACCACCAGTAAAGAATTGATTTATGCCGTGCTTTCTTCGCATTTTAAAACCTATACCACCCAAGGAAATTTAAACAACCATATTGGTGTACCCCTTACCATCCTCAGCGTTCAACCCGATGCTGAAATGGCTGTGATTGAAATGGGTGCCAATCACCAAAAAGAAATTGAAAGCTATTGCAGCTATACCCTTCCCACCCATGGTATTATTACCAACTGTGGCAAAGCCCATCTAGAAGGATTTGGGGGCGTGGAAGGCGTGCGCAAGGGCAAGGGTGAACTGTTTGATTTTATTAGGGCTCATAAAGGCACTGCTTTTGTTTATGCTGACTATGATTACTTACTGCCGATGAGTGAAGGCATTGAATACAAAGTATTTTATGGTGAAAGAGATGGTCTGGTTCAGGGTTCTGTATTGGCCAATAATCCTTTTTTAAAAGTAGCGATTACCAAAGGCCTAAGTACTTCTGTAATACATTCTCAATTGGTGGGCGATTACAACCTTCCTAATATTTTATGCGCAGCGGCTATTGGTAAATTTTTTGGGGTGGGGGATGAAAAAATAGCGACTGCAATAGCGGAGTATAGTCCCTCTAACAGCCGCTCCCAGCTTATTCAAATTGGTAGTAATCAAATAATTTTAGACGCGTATAATGCCAACCCTACGAGTATGAAAGCAGCTATAGAAAACTTTGCAAAATTAGCAGCCCCACAAAAAATAATTATGCTCGGTGCTATGATGGAAATGGGGGAAGATAGTATGGCAGAACACCAAGCTTTGGTTGAATTAATTCGCAACTACACTTGGGAAAATGTGGTTTTAGTGGGTGGTGATTTTAAACAAGTAAAGCACGAGTTTACTTATTTTGATAATTCATTAGAAGCAAAAGATTGGTTGGATGCGCAGCATTTTAGTGGTGCATCTATTTTAATTAAGGGATCGAGAAGCTTTAAAATGGAGCGGGTAATAGGCCAATAAAATTACCAGTTAGCAGACTGGTCTTTGTTCACTCTTTCGGGCTTTTTCAAAGGTTTATGCATCCAATCTTTTTGGTACGACACAAAAAATCCCAGCCATAGGGTACGCGCCAGTCTCATGATGAGCGGCTGAAGTATCACGAGGAGTAAGATATTGGTTCCCATCCAATAAAAAATTCGGTTATCATCTATATCAAAACTCAATCCTACCAACACTTTCCACGCTACAAAGGTAGCCACCGATAAGGCCACAGTGATGGCATAACTTACATAGCCAGTGCCATAATAAAATCCTACTTCTATTTCGGTAGGCTGGCCACAAACAGGGCAATATTGGTGCATATTTGTGTTGCCTTTGAGTTTATATGCATTGGTAGATGTAAACAGGTAACCTTCACGACAACGGGGACAACAATTACTAAATGTACTAAATAAATAGGTTTTTCTCAGATTCATACCATCCCATTAAGTGGCAAAGATACCACTTAATGCCAAAGGTTCTGCTTTCTAATTGGTGGCAACTGTTTCTACTTCTTTTGACAGCTTTTTGTGGGCTTTGAGCAAGGCTAATACATGAGGGTTTACGGGGAAATAGTAAAAAGCACCGTCTTTAATAAAATAGAGATAAGTGCAATCAGCGGAAGAAGCTGTATTAAAGTAGACTGTTTTTAGGGCTTGGTTTTTTTGAAAGAAAAAAAGTTTGCCTTCTGAGCGACAATTCATTTTTTCGTTTCTAAGAATAAAGGGCTGATCTATATTGCGCAATATAGGATTAACCAGTGCTGTATCATGGGTATTATAATATTTAAAAAACCGAGTATAGCGCAAAGAATCTTTGCCAAAGGGGTCTTTAAAATAGAGGCATTGTACACTGTCTGCATTTCTTAACTCCTGGGCAATGTCTAATCCTGTAACCGTTTTTATTTCTTGGGTAGATACCTTGGTTTTAATACCAGACTCCGGAGAATTACAAGCTGTAATTGTGCCAATTAAGAGTATCAGCCATACATTTTTTATCATAGGTTTATTATTTAAAAAAGTCGCCCATGAAATTCATGGGCGACCAAAGTTATTATATATACCAACCAACCTATTCTTTAATAAACATTTGTTTGAGGAGTATAACTTACCCAACCGGTGGTCCAGTTTGTGGTACCAAATGCACCTCTAAAACTACCTGGGGTAAAGAAGGCATTCATTCCTGTAAAATTAGCACCCGTTAATGCAGGAGAGCCTGCCATTGGTAAATAGTTAGGGGCATCTACATTGAAGGGAGCCGTTAACTGAATATCTGCTGCATTGGTATAAGAAACGGTTCCGTTGGCAGCCAATTCAAGCTTGGTTTTTACCGCCGCGGCAGTAAGCACACCACCAGCCGTTGCATCTACTTTATAAGGATCTACTAGTGCGTGTATCATACAGTTTCTGTATTCAGAAACATCGGTATTTAAGGCAGTAGCTGTTGCAGCAGACTCCATAGAAAATCCTCCTTTAGGCCAGCCCATCATGATAGAGTTTCTAACTGAAAACTGAACCGCTCTTCTCCACCTGTTTCCAAAATTCTCAAACGCGTGGGTATTAGAAGCACCATTAGAACCAATCCAAGTAAAATTACTCAATTGAGGACGAGTAAAAGGAGCAGCAGTAGTACCTGATCCGTCGTTATCGGCTTCAACACCGTTACCTGCATCGGTATCACCAATTTCAGGGCGACGTTGGGCTACAGCATATTGAATTCTTCCTACGTACCCAAAATCAAAATCATAATCATCATCCGAAGCAGCGTATGATATCAAATACTTTAGGTCAACCGTTCCCCCGAACAGTTCATAAGCATCATCATTACCATAAGAAACTTGAATATATTCTAGTGTAGTGCCCGAACCAACACCCCCGAGTGTTAGTCCATTAATTTCACTACCAGGTTCAGCAGCAATACCTGCCCACTCAATACGCACATAGCGCATGGTGCCTGAATTATCGGCAGCATTAGTGCCTCCATATCTTCTATCAATTCCACCCTCAATTAATGGAGCGGGAGAAAGGGGACGATTGGTAGGTGCATTGCCTAAGATAACAATACCACCCCAGTCTCCACGTAAACGAGATCCAGGAGCTTTTCCAGATGTAAATACAATGGGATTTTGTGCAGTACCATTGGCATCAATACGAGCCCCTCTTTCTATAATGATGGCTCCTTTTTGAGAGATATCACTTTTTAAAATAGTTCCTGCAGGAATTACCAATGTGGCTCCTGACTGAACGTACACATACCCTTGAATGGTATACGTACCTCCTGTTAATGTTATATTTCTTTCGTAAGAACCCTTTAAAATACGGGTGGTGTTGGGATCATCGGAATTGGTAGATCCGCCTGTTGTAGCGAGAGAGTCGTTGAAATCTACTTTTACACATGAAGCCGCTGTAAGTGCTACCAAGGCTGTAAACAATAGTTTGTGGAGCTTATTCATACTTGTGATTTTTATAGTGGTTTTTGTGGTTTATTTGTTTTTGAAGTTTATATCATAACTGAAAGCAACGGTTACGGTTGTTCCAGGTGTGTATGCATAATTTATTCGATCTCCTTGTGCAAAATTGTACCCTGCTTTTGAGGAAGGATTGTCGTAAAAAGCAAACTTATTATTGAAGATATCAGAAACAGTTAGCTTAAATTCTCCTGCATTCTTCATTACTTTTTTAGCAATTTGAAAGTCGAGCAAATTTCTAGGCTTCTCATAAATATCGTAGAATCCTGCACCGTTTGGATCTCCTACAAGTGATAAGCGCGGCCCTGAACGGTTGTACAAAATAGAGGCATTCCAACTGGTTCCTGTGTATTGAAAACCCGCATTAATAAGGTAGGGTGATTGTCCATACAATGGTCTATTTTGGGTAGCTTGTTTACCACCTGCTTGTATGGTATTGAGTAAAACTTTGGAATCTAATACGGTTGCATTACCAATAAAAGTAAAGTCTTTCAGGCGCTGAGAAATAAAGTCGAGATTCTTTCTAATTTCTACCTCTGCACCCACCAATGTTGCACTAGCTGCGTTGGTATAGCTGAACAACCAACGATCACCATTACTACCACCATCCATTCTTAATTCAATAGGATCGGTGAATTTTTTGGTGAATACACCTATTGAAATCATTTCGCCTGAGCTGGGATAATATTCATACCTCAAATCTGCATTTAAGATAGAAGTTCTTTTAAGGGTAGTATCACCACCGATTCCCCAGATAGACTCATAGTCAAAAAACTGAAAGGGAGCGATCTCACGAAACTCTGGTCTAGCAACGGTTTGAGAGAGCGATAAGCGAATTTGATTTTTGGTGTTGATGGTCTTGGTAATATTTAAAGAAGGTAAAAAATCCCACTTTTCGGTATTCACTCTTACACGCTTCAATGCCAAATCGCGACTGGAAAGAAACTGTTCAAAAAATTCAGCACGAGCTCCCCAAATTACCCGTAGAGAAGGCGATACCCTATAATCGAACATAACAAAACCACTGTTGAGTGCAGAGATACCAAAATACTTATCGGTGTTTTGTGTTTGTTCTTCTAAATAAAGTCCATTTGCTCCAATATTAGCTTGTTGAAACGCAGTATTGAATGGCTTGGTAATATCTACATTATTATTAGCGGTTCTATAGCGGAAAGTTCTGGCACTAAAATCACGGAAACGCAATAAGGTAGAAGCCCCAATTTTTACACTTTGTTTTAAAGCTCCGTTGCTGAAAGGAATTAGTAAAGCGCCATTTAATCCGGTTGAGTAGTCTTTTAAATCAGAGAAAAACCTTCTAGTATCATCATCATCCAAAGACATAGGCGCATTGGGTGTAGAGGAGTTTCTAGCAAATTGAGCGGTTCTAAAATCGGGTTGTGTTTTTCCGTTGTAAGAGCCATTTGCATTCCAAGTAAATTTGATGCCTTTGGTTTTAGATAATAAATGTTCTCCTTCTATTTGCGTGCTAAACAAAGTACGTTGATTGAGGAAATTAGAGCGCAAAGAAACGGTTTGTAAACGACCCACATTATCTAAAGTACGGTTCAAGTAATTTTCTTCATACACTTGGTTGAATAAGTTGCGGAACGATATTTTAGACCCTTTTTTTACGTAAGAGAAATTGGCCATCACACCCACATTTACGGAGTATTTATTCTGCACTTCAGTTCCAGAAAAAATAGGGGTACGCACTTGTTCAAAGCGACCTCTTTCTACGTTATCGTAAATGATGGAAGCATTGCGATAATATACAGAAATGATAGAGCCGAGTTTGGCGTCGTTTTTAAAGCGTTTGGTATTAGACCATGCAAGGCTAAGGGTAGTAATGGGATCTGCTTTGCGAGTATTTTCTGTATATACATCACCATTAAAATCGCGGGTGATGGCAATTTTTTTATCGTCGGGCAAGCTTCTAAATTGCTCCACAGAGGGAACAGATGCAGGGAGGCTTCTCATGCCACCATCGTATCCCAACCAACTACTAGAGCCGCGTGTGTTACTGGTAAAGGGTTGAAAAGTAGATTGAGAGTTGTAACCCATTGAAACGCTTACGTTCAACATATTTTTTACTGGAATATCGCGGGTATTTACCTGTACCAATCCACCTGCAAATTCGCCCGTAAGATCGGGAGTGGCTGTTTTATTGATAATAATATTATCAATCATTGATGCAGGTATTATGTCAAAAGAAAAAGCTTTTTTGTCGGGCTCAGAGCTGGTCATTAATGCGTTGTTCAGCATGGCTTGGTTGTAACGATCAGAAAGCCCCCTAACGATTACAAATTTATTATCTTGAATAGAAGCCCCACTTACGCGTTTTAAAACATCGCTGGTATTTCTATCGGGGGTTCTTCTAATAAAGTCGGCGGCCAATCCGCTTGACATGGCCGTATTGTTCTTTTGAAATGCAATGAGGGCATTGGTAGTTTCTTTTCTTACAGAAGACCTAACTACTACTTCGGTGGTAGTAGTTTTTGGATCCATCACCACGTCTAATTCAACAGGAGTTCCTAATTTAACTTCAATATCTTCCACCATTTTGGTTTGGTAACCTACTCTTGAAAAAGTAATGGTATATTTTCCAGGTTTAACTACAATACTAAATCTACCTTCTACATCGGAAGCCATGGTTCTGGCAGTTGCTCCTTCAATTTTTACAGAAGTTCCAGAAAGTAAATCGTTGTTAGCAGAAACAATTTTACCATTTATTTTAGCCTGAGAGAACCCAGTGAGAGCAAAAAGAACCAGTATAAAGGAAGCCAGTAGTTTTATCGATATATTTAAACGCATCACGCAGAGATTTTTGTGGTGCGAAAGTAAAAGTGCTGTGTTAAGGAATTGTTACGCCAGTGTTAAGGAATTAATATGAACGTGTGGGGCTACTGAATAAAAAACTAATAGGCAGCGATGCTTTCTACTTCCCAATCATAAAA
>JAAFJB010000107.1 GCA_013297995.1 Chitinophagales bacterium
AAGAGCTGGCGCAAGCCAACAACACCATTTGGATGGAAGACGAAAGTCAACGCATTGGCAATGTAAATATCCCCACTACTTTATTTAAGCAAATGCGCACCAAGTGCGTATTATTTATGGATATTGCTTTTGAGGAAAGGCTAAACCATATTCTAAAAACTTATGGAAAATTTGAAAAAGAAAAATTGGTGAATGCCATCATCCGCATTAAGAAAAGGTTGGGGGGACTGGAAACAAAAACCGCCATTAATTTTTTATTGGAAGATGATATTCAGGGATGCTTTGCCATTCTACTAAAATACTACGACCGAGTTTATACAGCCAGTTCACAAAAACGCATTAATCCCCATGAACTGATTTATAAAATTCCTTGTAATAAAGTAAACGCATTGGTAAATGCCATACAGCTTATAGAGATTGCTGCTAACTAAAGATCTTTTTTATTTATTGTAAGTAATTTTATTTACTGGTACCAGGATGAAATGTTTTCCATGAATGCCAAAACTCTTGGTAAGCCCTAATAGTAGGTAGCTGCTTGCCCATTAAAGCACCTTCAATACTTTTTCCATCTGCATTCCAGAGTGAGCCAGTATTCTTATCTTTTAAATAATTCCTATTAGTAGTTTTTTCAAAACGTAAAACCAGTCCATCTATGCTGCGGTTGAATACATGAAAGGATGCAGTATCTTTTTCAATTGTTACTATTAATGGTGTGCCAGAGATACTGTCTTCTAAAAAATGTTTTTTAACCAGCATATTCCAATCATATGCTTTTGCAGTATGATTGTAGTCAATACCTACCACCCATGATTTTGGATTCCAGGACCCACTATCTCTTTTCGTGAGATCACTTTTAGAAAGCCCTTTATCATAAGCGTCCATTTTTTCATATTTATCTTTATAAGTGGTATCTGGCTGCATGATTAGGGAAGCTGGATATTTTCTTAACCATGCAGAAAGCGAAAGTTGTTCAGTATGAATTTCTTGCAGTGATTGTCCCTTCAAAGGCCCAGTAATGGCTTCACCAGTGGCTTGTCGCCACCAACTTTTTGTGCTTTTATCCTCAAACATAGCATTAAAATGATCCATTCCAACCAACCGAAATTGTGCTTGTTTCCCGTTTACTATTGAACTGAAAACTCTTCCAGTTCTGCAAACAGTACAGTAAGTAACAATAATAGGATCTCCTCCAATATTGTCTGCAACTTGATGGTGATAGCCAATATACTGAATTGGATATGCTTTAGCAATTCCATTCATTGAAATACCTAATATTAATTTATTAGCTGCAATACTACTGCCGTTGAAAGGTTTAAATATTTTTACACCTGGTTGATAAAACATTTTATCTGCTTCCATTTTATAATTAAACAGATAGTATATACTTATATAGCAGAATGTAAAAGTGGCGAGACCAATTATTGGCCAACGTTTTCTTGACTCAATAATTAAATAAGCAGGATAAGCCACCAGTAATAAACCTACCATTCTTAGCCATTGAATATTTTGGGAAATCCAATAAGCCAAATCAATAGTATCAGCCTGTTGACTTCCAGGCATGGGCATAATTAGGTAAACACGCAGGGTTTCAACAATAAAAAGAAAAGCAATACCAACAATCATTAAAATATTTTTCATTGTATGTTTTTAAATTTTATTTAGAATATTTGATCACTATTTATTTGGTTGTTCGGGTAACTGGTATCCTTTCTCTACCATACGTTTACCCATTTCTGTATAAATAGCATCATCATTGGGTGTGAAAGAGGCTAAACCATCCACGTATCTATTAAACATAGAAAATGTAGCGGCAATGAGAACGGTATCATGAATTTCAATATCAGATGCACCTGCATTTTTTGCAGCAGCTATATCTTCCAACAATACTGCTTCCCCCGATAACTGAACCTTACCTGCAATTTGCAGCAAAAACTTGAGCTTATTGCTAATGCAACCAAAAGTTCTATTAATGAGAACCTCGTCTACTATAAAAGCTGCTGATCCATATAAACATCTTGCTGCGGCAGCGTGACTATTTGTACAAAAAATACAGCCATTTCTGTGGGATACATAAGCAGCAATTAATTCTCTCTCAGCTTCACTTAAACTATGGTTACCCCTTAATAATAGCTGTACAAGCTGGTATAAATATTTTCCCGTTTCGGGTCTAAAAAGTACCAGACTTCTAATGCCTGGCACTTGTTCTTCTACCTGAATATAGGCCATAATCAATTATTTTTTATTGATGATGAATTTGGAATATTAAAAAAGAGAATGATTGCTAAGCCAGGAATGAACACCAATGAAAAAATAAAGAGTGCATTACCATATCCGCCTAATGAGCTAACCAAAACTCCTACAATTAATACAGCTCCTGCGGTAAATAACCTACCAATATTAAAACAAAAACCAGTAGCGGTTGACCTGATATTTGTCGGGAATAGTTCAGGTATATAGCTGGATAATATGCCTTGACTTGCACCAAAAAATAAGGCAAGCCCTGCTATCTGTGGATAGATAACAGGGCTGAAATATTGATTGGTTTTAAATAAAATAAACGACAAAACGGTGCAAATACTAAAACAACTAATCATTGCTTTTCGCATTCCAATAGCTTTTACAAGCCATCCAGAGAAAAAGCCGCCAGTTAATCCACCTATTCCTAGTAACATCATACTCAGGCCTCTTTCCTTTTGAGCATCTGTAGTATTACTAATGCTTTGTACCCATGTGGGTAGCCATGAAAAAATTGCCCACAATCCAATAAGCATGGTTCCGAATATAAGCGAGCCAATCCAAATATTGCGTTTTGACTCGGTAGAAAAATGTAGCTGCGTACTGCTGTTTTTTTGTAGTTTTTTTTCTGCTCTCCAAACAGTTGACTCCTGTAGAAAACGGATTCCAATTAAGGCAATACCAATGGGAACAAAACCAATTAAAAATCCATTTCGCCAATATTCCACAAAATAATTAATCAGTCCCGCAGAAAATATTCCAACAGGGAAAGCAATTGAAAGTATACCAACAAAAATGGTTTTTGTTTTGGTTGGCCATACTTCACTCATTAAGGTAAAAGCAGTAACCAATACTCCACCTACACCAAATCCACTCATAAATCTAAAAGTACTCAGTATCCACCAGCTGTTGGCTATTCCTGTTGATACTGTAAAAATACCATAACAGCCTATTGATAACAAAAGCGCTTTTTTTCTTCCCTGCCGATCACTTAGTATACCCCAAGTAAAACCCCCTAATGCCCATCCTAGAATAAATATAGCATTAATATAAGCACTGATGGTATTGATATCTGAAGCATTTTGTGCCGAAAGGTCTTTGATAGCTACAGGCAGGTATACTGACATAAGTGTGGACACAGTTCCTCCCAATGCACTGCTGATAAAACAAAGTATGAATAGAAAAAAATGGTATGATTTTGTATTAGGCATTGGAACGAATTATTTTAATAGTGAATCAAACGTGTAAGAAATATAATAGATACCACCAATAGCAGGAGAACCAAAAGCAGTATACACTCTGTGGTTGAAGATATTGCTGGCGCCAAGTTTAATAGTAGAATTAAGTTTACTAATTTTTTTATTTATTTGGGCATCAACAAGGGAATAAGCATCTATTCTACCGGGACGAGTACCGTTAAAAGTTCCATACCAGTCAAACGTATCCTGCCAGTGCCAGGAAATATTGAAGCCGATTCCTTTATGAATATTACTATTGCCAAATTGTACATTGGTACTCCATTCTGGGGTATTAAAAGCAGCAATATTGCTGGGATTGGCATTGCGAAGGTTAAAAGAAGCCCAAGTAATATTTCCGCCAAGTGTAAACCCTTTTTTCATCATCCAAGTAACACTTGCGCCAGCTCCTTGCGATGAAACTTTATCTTCTGCATTAGTATATAGTTGAAAAGCTGGTGCTTTGCCATTCAAAATATCAGTAGCTGCTGAAGCATTGATGGTTCCGTCTGCTGCTAAAACCGAATTCTCTGGTCTAAGTACAACAGTATTTAAAATAAAGTTGGTATAAGTGCTGTAATAATAATTTAAATCAATTACTATTTTATCTGCAATAACGCCCTTATAGCCAATTTCAAATGCTTTTTGTTGTTCGGGTTTAATATAAGCCACGTTCGATTTTTTCAAGAGGTCTTTTGCATTGTTAACCGCAATTGGAAAAGGAGTGCCCGATGCAACTGCGGCACCAAATGCAGCACCAAATGCACCCGCAGATGCAGCGGTGAATGAATTTTCATATACATTCATTCCTTTACTGTTATTGGGGGTTCCACCCAGAATAGTAATGGGCCCTACATTCAATTTAATGAACTGATCTGCGGGAGTTGGATTTCTAAAACCTGTTTGATAGGAAGCCCTGAAATAATGGTTTTTATCCGCTGTATATACGGCTGAAAATCGGGGTGTAAAACTGCCCTGAAAGTTTTCATTCCTATCATAACGAATAGATCCTGTGAGCTTCAGCTTATCATTGAATATTTTTTTTGAAGCCTGAATAAATGCCCCATATTCTTTGATGGTTACTTTATTGTTTTTATCATCGAATAGACTTCCATTGGTGAACATATCATAATATCGGAAGCTTCCACCTGCTAATAAATCAAATACTTTAACAGCTTCTGAAAAATCGTACTGACCTTCTGTATGATAAAATTTACTATTACTAAATACACCCGCACCCTGAAGCCCGTACTGCTGTATCAGGTTGTTTTTGGTAGCTTCAAATACACTAGTTCCTGGCAAAACCCTTCCATCGTCAGCAAAAGTTCTTGCGGAAGAGTGACTGCTACCTGAAACGCCAACAATGGTTCCATTAAATGCTGCGGCATACCTGTTGAACCATGTATTGTCTGCATTGCTTGGTATAACTGTATTTCCAGAGAGGTCTTTTACCCAAGTTCTATTAATAAACTGCGCCAAAGAACGGGAATTGTAAGAATCGTGAGAGTTTTCTGTAACCAAATAGCTGCGAACGAAAAAATTTGTTCCCTTCAACTCAAGCCTATTGGTAGTAAGTACAAAATTATTCAAATTAAAGCGACTACTACCAGTGTAGCCAGCAGTACCCTGACCATAATTGAATTGATAAATGGCTTCAATTTTATCGGTAATTCTATAGTGCAATGCAATATTAGATTTAAAACTATAAACCTGATAATTCATTAGGCTTTTTTCTTCGTAGCCAGTTCTGGTTACCAAACCTATGCCGGGTAATGTTTTAGACACTTCATCTCCATAAATATTTAATGCATCTCTGCCGGGATTGTTAGCACCGCGTAAGTTTGCGGGCGTTTGCGCACTTATATCCTGATAATTATCGGCATACCAATCTAGTCCAGTGAGATAAGCTATATTCAGTTTTATTGCGAAACGATTATTGAAAGCTTTAGCGTATCGAAAAGCCAAATCATACAATCCTTGTGCTTTCGGGTCCTGCGAGCCAAGGTGGTTAATTCCAGTTTTAATTTGTGCCGATAATCCTTGGTATTTAAAAGGATCTTTTGAATGCATCATCAGTACCCCATTAAAGGCTACGGGGCCATATAAAGCGGAAGCCGCACCCGGTATGAGTTCTGCACTTTCTATATCCAAATCAGATAAACCAAATTGGTTGCCTACCGAAAAATTCAATCCTGGTGTTTGGTTGTCAACCCCATCTACCAATTGAAGAAATCGAGCATTACCAGTATTATTAAAACCCCTTGTATTAACCTGTTTATAGGTGATGCTGCTGGTAACTACTTCCATTCCTTTTAAACTTTGTAATCCATCATAAAAACTCAAGGAAGGGTTTTCTTTAATGGCTTTCTGGTTCATTTTCTCAATGCTTACAGGTGATTTTAGAATGCTTTCATTCACCCTTGATGCTGCAAATACCATTTCATTTAGTGTATTTGTTTTTTGTTGAAGGGAAACGTTTACTGCCAAGTTGTTTTTTGTAATTTCCATTTCAACTGCTTCATGTGAAATGCTGGTGACTACAATTGTAAATGGTAGCTTATCTTTTGAAAGTGAAAGGCTAAATTCCCCTTTTTCATTTGAAATGGTACCAATCAGTTTTCCCTTAACAGTTATACCTGCGCCAGAAATAATTTCTTTGTTTTTTGAATCAGTAATTTTTCCTGTCACTTTTATATTTTGTGCGAAAGAAAAAAAAGTGATACAAAGAATTAAAAAAGTGAATATAATTTTCATTTTATTTTATAATTAAATGGATTAAATTGAATTGTTTTTTTTGAGGTGATCATATCCTTGCGGCAAGCGTGTATATCCATGTAGAACCAGTCTTTCAGCCAGTTGATTGTAATAACTGTTTTCATCAGGCAATGTTGTGGCGAGTCCATCTACGTAACGATTGTACAAACAAAACAGGGCAGCTATAAGAACGGTATCATGAATTTCAAGATCCGATGCTCCCGATTGTTTTGCTTTTTGAATAAGTTCTGGAGTAACAAGCTTTCCATTTTCTCTAACTTTATCAGCTATCTGTAATAGTGCTTTCATTTTGTTGCCCAATGGCGCCGTTTCAATATTTTCTTTTACCATGTTGCAGGTATTCGATTCTCCCAATAAGCGATCTGCGGCTGCAGTATGTGCAGTTGTACAGAATGTACAATTATTGCCAGATGAAACAACGGTTGCAATAAGTTCACGTTCTGCTTCTGAAAGTGAATTGGGCCCTCGCAATAAAAACTGAGTTAATTCACGAATGGGTTCAGCGGTATCTTTCCGATATTCTAAAAGACCCGTGATACCCGGCAGGTGCTCCTGCAGAGGTATATATGGCATTATAATATGTTTATGTAATGAAATTGAATTGCACGAGGTAGTAGAACAGTTTTTTATAACTGCTACAACCAAATGCTTCTAAGCTTGAAAAAGAAACGTATATTTTGGCGGCTTATCCTTCCTATTGAGGGGTAGGGATGGTATATTGTTAGGCAGAAACAGATTGAACTGCTCATCAATGAAATTAAAAAACGGATGATTAAATAAAACGGGTTGTTGACAAAACTGTTGAAAAGCTGAAACCTTTTTTAATAGACTTTTCTGCGCTTCTTTACCTAGAGGCGTTTCACCAGCCTGTTGATTTAAAATATTCTTTTTACTGAGTAATACCGTCGCCCCCTGGTTGGGTATATATTGCAGATAAAGGGTGTCGCTGTATATTTTCCGTTTTACATAATTGTAAACAATACCATTTAGCTCAAACTGGCCATCCACTCGTTTGTATTCATCTATTCCAGTATAATAGGGACTTTGCAGGGGCACTTTTAGTTCTAATAGTTCTGCTTCATTATACTTATTTTCATTTAATTCCAGGGTAAGTCGAGCTTCAACTTGGGTATTGAAATAAGCAATAAAAATTTGGTAACCCGTTATATAAAACAAGTGTACAGTTAGCAGGGTTATGGCGAATATTTTTCTCAATTCACAATCTTGACTATGAATATATGTTCTTTTGACAATAATTCAACATTTTTGCAGTATAAATTTGCCCATGCAACCCATCAAAAACATAATTTTCGATTTAGGCGGTGTTTTTCTCAACATCAATTTTGAACTTACTAATACGGCATTTGCCCATTTGGGTGTTGATCAATTTGCTGAAATGTTTAACCAGCACCATTCCAATGACTTATTTGAAAGGCTTGAAAAAGGTGAAATAAGTGCACCTGCATTTTATGAAGCATTCAGAAAAGAAAGCGGAACCAATATAAGTGATGATGCCATTCGTGATGCGTGGAATGCGCTTTTACTAGACTTCCCACCTGAACGCATTGAATGGCTAGAGCAGATTAAAAAGCGATATAATATTTATTTATTCAGTAATACCAACCAAATTCACTACGACGCTTTTATGGCAGATTTTGGTAAAACCTTTGCTGGCAAAGATTT
>JAAFJB010000108.1 GCA_013297995.1 Chitinophagales bacterium
ATCACGAGCAGCAATTCCAGCGGGATCAAATTGCTGTATCTGTTGTACAATGGCTTCAATTTCTTTTTCTTCTACCATAAGACTTTGGCGAAATGCCAGGTCGTCTACAATAGAAGTCAATTCCCTCCTAAGATACCCATCATCATCTAGGCTTCCAACTACTTGCTCTGCTATTTTAAAATTCCTTTCATCTAATTCTAGCATCCCCAATTGATTCAATACCAGCTCATGAAAACTGGTTTCTACCCTTATTGGAATCACTTTTTGATCATCCATTTCAGGATAATTGTCGTCTTTGGTTCTATAATCGGCAATTTCGCCATCATCATCAACTACATATTCGCTGATATCTACATTTTCATAATCGTCTGTACTTCCATCTGGCTCTGCTTCTTCTTCACCAGAACTATCAAACTCGTCTTTTAATTCGTCAGTATACTCGTCTTCATGCCCTTCATCACTTTGCTCTAATGCAGGATTTTCTTCCAACTCCTCTTTAATCCGCTCTTCTAAATTGGCGGTTGGCACTTGCAAAAGTTTCATCAACTGTATCTGCTGGGGCGACAGTTTCTGCAGTAGTTTTTGTTGAAGTGATTGACTGAGTGACATCTTTGCTATTGAATTACGCTGTAAATTTACATAGATTTAAACCTACCAGCGTGCGGAAAACAATTTGTTTGTTTGTAAATTTATTGGTAATGAACGGCAGTTTTCTTTTTGCACAGAAAGAACTCCGTACGCTTTTGCCCCTTCAAACTCGCATTGATAGTTTGAGGAATACGCCCATCCGCATTATTCCACCCAACTACTATACCAACCATATTGGTTTCTTTTGTAAAAAAGAATTACAACTGGAGAAAGTCACTAAAATTCCTTTCAGATTTCGTTTGGGCAGCCTTGATTATGTAGATAAAATGGAAGGCAAATACAGTAAGCACTAGCATTAACCCAATTAGAATTGATGCTAAGTTATTTTTTCTACCCAGTTTCTAATTCGTTTATACCCAATTGCTACTTTTAAAAAAAGTAATAAAGCGTATTGAATTGAAACAATATTTACATGCATTAATAAAGCTGACTTAGCCTGTTGCATGGCAGCTCCTGTATCTTTAAATTCGTGGTACACTTTATGAGAAAGTCGCGCAAAATGTTGAGAGAAATATTTTTTTGAAGTATCACTTACTTTGTCACGAATTTCTAGCGGAAGATAGCCCCTGATGATGCCTATAATAGTAGCGATATCGCTTATATTACCAGCGGTTTTTAAAGTATCTTCTGTAATAGTCTTCCCATGTATTCTAAAATTAGCCAGTATTTTAGGACTATATGCCAACTCTGAGTAAGCAGCAATTCGCAAAGTCATTTCCCAAAACTCGCCGTGTTCCACTGCAAAATAACTGCCCAGCTTTTCGTATGTTTTTCTTTTAATAACCATTGCAGATGGCTGTGTTAGCTGACGCAAAGCCAATGTTTCTATCCAGTTTTTTACAATTCCCCTTTCTTGGCTCAATGGTTTGTGTTTCCAAATAGGAGCTCCCCTCTCATTAATGTATTCGAATTCTGTAAAAACTGCACCTACACGTGGAAAATCTGCAAAGAGACTTTCTATTTCTTCATAGAATCCTTTCATTACATAGTTATCGCCGTACAATAAGTGTACATATTTTCCTCGTGCAAGCTTGATACAGGTTTCTAAATTTCTAAGTTTGCCCATGTATAAAGGCTGCCTAAAATAGCCAATTCTTCCCTTTCCCACTTCCCGAACCAAGTCTTCAATATTACCATCTTTACTAGCATCATCCACCACCATTATCTGCATGATGCCCATGCCTTTATCGAGCTCCAAAATAGCCAATAATGTAGTTTCTAAGTATGCATAGGTATTATGCAACGAAATCATTACCGACCACAATGGTTGATGGTCTGAATCTGGCAAAGGCAAAATAATTGGAGGTTTTTGCGGAATTCTTTCCCTTTGTTCGTTTTTATTCATTGTGGGGGTAGTAAAAATTGACCTAATTTGTAGGTTAAAAATAAAGCTAAAACCGCTTTCGCAAAGAAAAGAATTAATGAGATGCAAAAAACTAAGCAGAATTATACCATTCAAAAATGGATTACTTTATTAAGTGTATTGCTGTTTATACTTAAAATAACTGCTTATTATCTCACCAAATCCTTGGCCATTTTATCGGATGGACTAGAAAGTATTGTGAATATTATTGCTGGTTTTATTGGATTGTACAGCTTATATATTGCCGCCAAACCAAGAGATTTCGACCATCCGTATGGCCACGGTAAAGCCGCATTTATTTCTGCGGCAGCCGAAGGAAGTCTCGTTATTGCCGCAGGCATTATTATTATTTATGAAACCGTTTTAAATATCCTTCAAGCTACTGCGGTAAAACATTTAGATACTGGGCTTTGGCTGATAGGAACTACTGCACTCCTTAACTATATTGCTGGTAGTTATTGTATGCGCATTGGCAAGAAAAATAATTCTCTGGCCTTAGAATCAAGCGGCAAACATTTACAAATTGACACCTACTCAACGCTGGGCGTTTTATTGGCTATTTTTTTAATGTATATCACCAAAATTTATTGGCTCGATAAAGTGATTGCGTTTGCCTTAAGTATTTGGATCATTTACAGCGGCTATAGCATTCTTAGAAAATCTATTGCAGGCATTATGGATGAAGCCGATATCAAACTCCTAAAACAATTTATTGATGTATTAAACGCGCACAAAAAAGCCAATTGGGTTGACATGCACAACCTGAGGGTTATTCGCTATGGCGAACTACTGCATATTGATTGCCATTTAACCCTTCCTTGGTACCTAAATATGCACGAAGCACACCTAGAAATTGATGGTTTATCGGCTCTTATTCAACAAGAATTTGGCAATGCCATTGAACTTTTTGTGCATACAGACGGTTGCCTAGATTTTAGTTGTGCAATATGCACTAAAACCGATTGCCTGCTTCGCAAATATCCATTTGTACAACAGCTTAATTGGACACTAGAAAATATTGTTTCCAATCAGAAGCATCGGCTGGGAAGCGAAATTCAGTAACTTTGCTTTTTCATAAATGCACTAACTAATTAACAATTTTAGATTTACTTCACGTTAGAAATATTTTAAAATGACTGAATGGAAAGCATACCAAGACGCAAATAAAGACCGGTTTTTAAATGAATTACTCCATTTACTACGCATTCCAAGCGTAAGTGCTAATTCAAATCACAAAGAAGATATGCTTCATTGTGCCAACGTGGTAAAACAAAGACTAGAAGAAGCAGGTGCCGATATCGTTACCATCTATCCCACTGATGGTCATCCCATTGTTTATGGGGAAAAAATAATAGACGCTACCAAGCCCACTGTTTTGGTATACGGCCACTATGATGTGCAACCCGCCGATCCCCTAGAACTCTGGCATAGCGGGCCTTTTGAGCCTATTATTAAAGATGGGAAGATTTTTGCTCGTGGTGCTTGCGATGATAAAGGTCAATTTTATATGCATATTAAAGCCTTAGAAATTTTTACCAACACCAATACCCTTGGCTCCAATATTAAATTTTTAATTGAAGGGGAAGAAGAAATTGGCAGCCCCAACCTAGCCAGTTTTGTAAAAAATAATAAGCAGCTACTTAAAGCTGATGTGATACTTATTTCCGATACTTCCATGTTAAGCATGGAAAATCCTTCTATTGATATTGGGGTAAGGGGACTCAGCTATATTGAAGTAGAAGTTACAGGTACCAATAGAGACCTTCACAGCGGTGTTTATGGAGGTGCGGTTGCCAATCCCATCACTATATTAGCACAAATGATTGCCAGTTGTCACGATGCAAATAATCATATTACCATCCCCGGATTTTACGATGATATCATAGAAGCTACACCAGCAGAAAGGGCAAAATTAGCCCAAGCCCCTTTTGATGAAGCCGCGTACAAAACAGATTTGGGCATTACTGCTTTATGGGGCGAAAAAGGTTATTCCACCAACGAAAGAACGGGTATTCGTCCAACTTTAGAAGTGAATGGTATTTGGGGTGGCTATACCGGCGAAGGTGCTAAAACCGTATTGCCTTCCAAAGCTTTTGCTAAAATATCTTGCAGGCTGGTTCCCAACCAATCTTCGGCAGTAATTACTCAGAAAATTTTAAACTATTTCAACACTATTGCACCCGCAGGCGTTTCCGTTAAAGCCGAAGAACACCACGGCGGTGAACCTTATATGACGCCGATTGATTCCATTGCCTATCGTGCTGCTGCTAAAGCTGTGGAAACTACTTTTGGCAAAGAGCCCATCCCGCTTCGCGGGGGTGGAAGCATTCCTATCTGTGCCCTTTTTGAAAAAGAATTGGGATTAAAAATTGTATTCCTCGGCTTTGGTCTCGATAGCGACAACCTACACAGCCCCAACGAAAAATTCAATCTGGAGAACTTTTACAAAGGCATTGAAACCATTCCCTATTTCCACCAGTACTTTGCAGCAATGAATGTATAATTTATGACCGAGGCCAAAGAAAAATTACGCATCGATAAATACCTCTGGAGTATCCGACTGTTTAAAACTCGCAGTCAGGCTGGCGACGCTTGCAGCAAAGGCAAAGTAAAATGCAATGGCGACTCTATTAAAGCTTCTAGAATTGTAGGAATTGGGGATGAATACGAAGTAAAAACAGAAGGTAAAAAATGGGTGATTAAAGCAACTGGTTTACTGCATACTCGGGTTCAATACACAGAGGCAATAAAATACTATATTGATATTACCCCTGCTGAGGAACTAGATCATATTAAATCTACCGCAGCTAGTTTTAATACCGGTAAAAGATTAAGCAAAGTGGGCAGGCCCACCAAAAAAGAAAGAAGAGATTTGGGCGATTTTATGGAATAATTTTTATCCTCATGACCATTGATATCATTACTGTTGTTCCCGATTTACTGGAAAGTCCTTTCAGCCATAGCATTATGAAACGTGCGCAGGACAAAGGCTTACTCACCGTTCGTACCCATAACCTTCGCAACTGGGCCATCAATAAACACGCACAGGTAGACGACTACCCTTTTGGCGGTGGTGCTGGTATGGTATTGATGTGCGAGCCCTTGGCAAATGCCATTGAAACCTTACAACAAACCACCCCATACGATGCCATCATCTACCTCACTCCCGATGGTAAAACTTTCAACCAACAGACTGCCAACACCCTCTCTTTGCAAGAGAATTTATTAATTATTTGCGGCCACTATAAGGGCATTGATGAACGCATTAGAGAAAAATATATTACCCAAGAAATTTCCATCGGCGATTATGTACTCAGTGGCGGTGAACTCGCTGCTGCCGTATTAGTAGATGCCATTGGGCGACTTTTGCCGGGTGTGTTAAGCGACGAGACTTCTGCCCTTACCGATTCTTTTCAAGACAACCTATTAGCACCTCCAGTGTACACAAGGCCAGCCGACTTCAGAGGCAGTTTAGTGCCACCGATTCTGTTACAAGGCGATCCCAAAAAAGTAGAAGAATGGCGCTACGAACAATCACTCGAAAGAACCAAGACTAGAAGACCTGATCTTCTCAACAACGATTGCTAATTCACTCATCCCTTGCATATACCTTCTGCAACTTTATTTTTTATAATTAGCAGGATTCTGTGAATTTTGCAGCAATTATGAAATTTTTTTTACTCCCCATCGCTTTACTCATTCAGCTTTGCAGCTCTGCTCAAATTAGAAATGGAGAGACTTTTCAGCAAGATTATCAAATTAAAATAACTCGTACTACCGATGCAGTAAAAATTGATGGCATATTTGATGAAGCTATCTGGAGCAAGGCTCAGATGGTATCTTCTTTCTGGCAAAAATATCCCGATGATAAAAATAAAGCCACCCATCGCACCGAAGTAAGAACCGCTTATGATGATAAATTTCTTTACGTAGCATATACCGCCTATGATTCTGGCAAAGTATTTATTCAAAGTTTAAAACGCGATATCGGTCACGATGGAAACGATTGCGTTGCCCTTATTCTCGATCCTGTAAATACTCGCAACAATGGTTTCTTTTTTGTGGTGAATGCATACAACGCACAGAGCGAAGACCAACTTACTTCCTCCGATAATGGTGTTTCTTTTAGTTGGGATCAAACTTGGTATTCTGAAACAAAGCGATATGCCGATAGGTGGACAGCCGAAATTGCCATACCCTTCAAATCTATTCGCTATCCAGAAAATAAAAAAACTTGGGGAATTAATTTTTTACGGGTTGACACCAAAACCAATGAATACGCAACCTGGACCAATGTGCCCGTTAATTTTGCTTCCTTTGATGTTGGATATACCGGTGCTTTAATTTGGGACCAAACTCCTCCCAAACCCGGTAACAATACCGTACTCATTCCTTATATTACTACCGAACTGGAAAAAAATACGCTAAACGGAACTCCTATAAAAGCCAGTCCCAACGCAGGTTTCGACGCTAAAATAGGGCTCGGATCCTCTCTCAACCTAGACCTTACCGTGAATCCCGATTTCTCTCAAGTTGAAGTGGATAGGCAGGTGACCAACCTTACTCGTTTCAATATTTTTTTCCCTGAAAGAAGAACTTTTTTCTTGGAGAATGCCGACCTATTCTCTGGCTACGGCATTGAACCCATCCGTCCCTTTTATTCGAGAAGAATTGGCTTAGATAAGGATGGCAACCATATTCCTATTTTATTTGGTGCCAGAATCACGGGCAATATTGCTAAAAAAACACGCATCGGTTTTATGAATATGCAAACGGGTCGACAAGGAAATTATTCCCCTGAAAACTATACTGCACTCTCCGTTGATCAACGTATTCTAAAACGATCTGTATTAAAAGGTTATTTTCTTAATAGAGAAAATTTTATCAGCGAAGCAGAAAAAAAGCAAGACCCACTCAACGCTTTCAGCAGAAATGCAGGATTGGAATTTAGCTATTCTGATCTCGAAGGAAAATGGAGCGGCTGGGGTACTTATCACCATTCATTTAAACCTGGCATTAGTAAACAGAATGCTTATTACAATTTTGGTATTGGTTACAATAGTAGAAATTTTGAGCTGGTTCAAGACTTTGGATCTCTTGGCACCAACTACTATGCAGATATGGGTTTTATTGAACGCATTGAAAACTATAATGCACTTAAGGATACCGTTATACGACTTGGATTTAAGCAATCTTTTACCAGTGCTGAATTTAAAATTATTCCTACCAAAGGAAAAGTGGTAGGCTATAGATTTGAACTAGAAAACTTTATTGTTTTTAACCCCGATAATAATTTTAATGAACGCAATACAAACCTAAATTTCAACACTCAGTTTAGAAATACTGCCAATTTTAATATCAGCATAAACAATACAGAATTGGCCCTACTATTTCCCGTTTCATTTACGGGTTCTACGCCTTTGCCAATTGGAAATTATCAATACAATGATGCAAGCATCCGTTACCGATCTGATTTCAGAAAAAAAATAAGCTTCTTTGTGAGGGCGGGTTTTGGAAGTTTTTACAATGGAACCAATAAAACCATCACCTCTGGCTTTACAATAAGGCAGTTGCCTTATACCAATTTAGACCTAAGTGTTCAATACAATAAATTAGAATTTCCAGCTCCTTTCGGATCTACGGAATTACTCCTAATTTCTCAACGAACAGAAATTAATTTTTCGACTAAAATTTTCTGGACCACCTTCTTTCAGTACAATACCCAGCGCAATAATATAAATATCAATAGCAGATTGCAATACCGTTTTAAACCCATGAGTGATTTGTTTTTGGTATATACTGACAACTATTTTACCGACCCATTTTTTAAAAGCAGAA
>JAAFJB010000109.1 GCA_013297995.1 Chitinophagales bacterium
TGTGTAGGTTCTGGAGACATACCCCCTAATTCTCCTTTATATTTTGAAGTTAACTTGATTTCCGTTCAATAGTATTATCTAAAATATTATATACCATCCAGTACTATGTAATCAGCTTGCTGAATTAACCCCTATTCCCCTATCTTTGCCAACCTGAAAATCAGGATTCTAAATACGTAAACCGTTACTAATATGCAACTGAAAGGTTTAGTGCGTTTTTTTGCCATTGCACTTACATTGATTTGTTTGTACCAATTATCTTTCACCTGGTTCGTTCGCAACCATGAGTCTGAAATGGACAAGAAAGCCACTTTGTGGCTGAAAAAATTTCCAACTGCCGAGCAACAGTATCCTGGAAATAAAGAATTACAAGCCGCTTATAGCGATTCTCTGGAAGAATTAAAAAAGGATCGCCTCTTGCGCTTGTTAGATAGTACCAAAGACTCAAAACTGGCTTTTGGATTAACTACCTACCGCAGTGCGAAAGACAAGGAACTTATGTTAGGTCTAGATCTTCAAGGTGGCATAAGCGTTACCATGGAAGTGGGACTAGACGCACTCCTAAAATCATTGGCTAATTTTTCTAAAGACGAGGGTTTCAACAAAGCATTAAATGCTGCAACTGCTCGCAAAGCAAATAGTGGTGCTGATTTAATTACTTTATTCTTTGAAGAATATAAGAAAGCCAGCCCCGATGGCAAACTAGCTCCCCTATTTACTTCTAGAAGTAATGGTGCGTTAAAAATAGATGATAGCAATAAAAAAGTAGAAGACTATCTACGCAAGCAAAGCGATGCCGCTTTTAGTAATACGTATCGAATTCTGCGTACTAGGATTGACCGTTTTGGTGTTGCTTCTAATAATATCAATCCCGACGCTGCCAAAGGCAGAATTAATATTGAATTGGCTGGTGTAAGCGATAAAGAGCGGGTTCGTTCTTACTTACAATCTACCGCTAACCTTCAATTTTTTGAAGTGTATACTTGGGAAAATAAAGACATTCAAAGTGGAATTGTTGCGGCTGACAAATTGGTGCAAGATTTTCTAAACGGTTCTAACAACAAACCTACAATAGACACTGCTAAAAAACTAGTTGCAGCCAAAACTGTAGATAAAGTAGATACTACCAAAACAGCTACTATATCTTCTCTAGCAAATAATAAAGCTGCCGCTACGGTAGATACTGCAAAAGCCAAATCAAACGAGAACCCGATTTTAAGAATTTTACAGGTTACCCAACCGTATCAAGCAGAAAACGGTCGTGCGGTTTATCCTGCCGCATTGGGATATATTCAGTCAAAAGATACGGGTACTTTGAATGATTATCTTAGCATGGAATCGGTTAAAAGCAAACTCCCCTCGAACTTGCAGTTTATGTATGGAAAGGCGGAACTAGATGATCCTAAATTCCGGGATGTTTTGATGTTGTATGCGGTGAAAACACTCGACAATGGTCAAGCCGAACTAGAAGGCGATCATATATCTGGTGCTTCTCAAGATTATGATGAGCGTGGAAGAATTGCTATTAAAATGAATATGGATAAAATGGGCTCCAATATTTGGGCTAAAATGACCACCCGCAATGTGGGTAAACCCATTGCCATTGTACTAGACAATTTTGTTTATTCCGCACCAAATGTAAACGATCCTATTACCACTGGTAACTCACAAATCAGTGGCAACTACACGGTTAAAGAAGCACAGGATTTATCAGAAATATTAGAAAGCGGAAAACTGCCCGCTCCTGCTAAAATTGTACAGAGCCAAACAGTTGGACCAACTTTAGGTAAAGAATCTATCAAAGGTGGTGCAATGTCTTTCTTAATTGCTTTTATTGTAATTTTTGCATTGATGTTATTGTATTTCAACACAGGTGGCTGGGTTGCGAATATTGCCTTGATATTGAACCTGCTTTTCACCATTGGTGTGTTGAGTGCATTGGGCTTTACATTAACAGCTCCAGGTATTGCTGGATTGGTACTTACCATTGGTATGGCGGTGGATACCAACGTTATTATTTTTGAGCGTATTAAAGAAGAACTTACCAAGGGTAAAAACTATGCAACAGCAGTTGCTGATGGGTACAAACGTTCCTTATCTCCTGTTCTTGATGCGCACGTTACTACCCTATTAACTGCGGTAATATTGGCTTATTTTGGACTTGGTCCTGTATTGGGTTTTGCAACCACACAAATCATTGGTATTCTTTTATCATTATTCTGTGGCATTTTGGTTTCTCGTTTAATTACCGATTGGTATACCAATAAGAATAGGCATTTTGAATATTTCACAGGTATTTCTAAGAAAATATTTAAGCACGCTTCTTTCAAATTCATCGAATACAGAAAGTATGCTTATATTATGTCGGCAGTTATTTTTGTACTGGGTATTGCCTCTTTTTACAACGGATTTGATGAAGGGGTTGAATTTGCAGGTGGTAGATCTTATACGGTTAAGTTTGATAAACCTGTAGATCCTGAAACTATTAGGAACGAATTGAAAACTGTTTTTGGTGAAACTCCCATTATTAAAACAGTAGATACTAAGAATCAAGTAAATATCACCACTTCTTATAAGATAAAAGAAACAGGTAATAATATTGATACGGAAGTGGAGCAATTACTTTACAATGGCTTAAAAAATCAATTACCTGCTGGAACCAGCTTTAATAGTTTTGAAAAGAATTATAAGCAAAGTTCACAAACGGTATTGCCTACTATTTCCGATGATTTAAAAGCGGGTGCAACCAAGGCAACACTATTTGCCATATTGGCCATATGTCTCTATATTTTTATTCGTTTTCGCGATTGGAGATATTCACTAGGAACCATTGTTGCCCTATTACACGATGTATTTGTTACCTTAATTGTATTCAGTTTCTTGCGTGAGATTGTACCATTCCCATTAGAAATTGACCAGCATTTTATTGCGGCTATTCTTACGGTAATTGGGTTCTCTATGAATGATACCGTAATTGTTTACGATAGAATTCGGGAAGACAGTCGCCTCATGAAGGGTAATACCAATACTACCATTATTAATAGAGCTATCAATGAAACATTGAGTCGCACTATCATGACTTCATTAACCGTTTTCTTAACCATCTTAATTCTTTTCATCTTTGGTGGTGAAGTAACCAGAGGTTTTGCATTTGCAATGCTAATTGGAGTGGTAACCGGAACTTATTCATCCATCTTTGTTGCTGCACCTATTTTGGTGGACTTTGGCGGAGGTAAAAGCCTTGGTTCCGCAGATACCAAAAAATAGATTCTAATCAATATAAAAAATCCCGCACTTTATTAGAAGTGCGGGATTTTTTATGAGCTTATATTTGATGCTAGGCAGGTATTATTCTTTTTAAAAGCATGCTATACTGCAAACGAAGTACCGCATCCACAGGTTTTGCTTGCGTTGGGGTTGGTAAAAGTAAAACCGCGACTATTCAGCCCACCCTGCCAATCTACTTCCATGCCGTAAAGATACAAACTATGGTTTTTATTCATGATGCAAGGGATGCCTTCAATTTCAAATTGCTCATCATCTGTTTCTATTTTGTCGAAGCCTAAAATATAGGTCATTCCACTGCAACCACCGCCTTTTACACCAATTCTAAGCTTTTGTGTACTATCAAATTCAGGCTCAGCCATTAAACGAGCAATTTCTGTAATGGCACCTGGTGTAAGGCTAACGGGGATATTAACTAAAGAAGTTGTACTCATAGTAAATGTATTTAAAATGCAAAGATACGATTTACCCTTCCATCCCAATCCCCTACCTTTACAAAAAGGATATTTACGATGGATATTTCCATGTTAATTACGGTTTGTATTAGTGTGCTGATTGCGGGAATGGCGGGGTATTTTATTTATTTACAGCGCAAAGGTGTTACCCAAGAACAATATTTAAAAAAAGAATCCAATGGCCTCCCCTTGCAAGCTTATGAGCGGTTGATACTATTGGTAGATCGGATTGCCCTCCCCAATATCATTCAGCGAAATGCCAGTGAAGGATTAGCTGCATATGATATGCAGTTTATACTCAATAAAATTATTAGAGATGAATTCGATTATAATATTACCCAACAGATTTATGTTAGCCCCGAATCTTGGAAAGCGGTAAAAAATTTGAAGGAGCAGAATTTGTTGGTCTTGAACCAGATTGGTCAATCACTTCCTGCTGAAGCGAGTGGACTCGATTTTAAAAAAGCAGTGTTGAACTATTTAATGCACGAACCCAAAAGCAACCTGCACGAGTTGGTGAGTGAAGCACTGAGTTATGAAGCTAAAAAATTATTGTAAATAGCATATGTCTGAACCCAAACGTATCACCGACAGCGGCATTGAAATTAAAAAATGCTATACTTCTTCTGATATAGCGGCTACTGAAGGCCGACAAGAAATGCCCGGCGAATTTCCATATACTAGAGGCGTACAGCAAGATATGTATCGGGGCAAGTTGTGGACAATGAGGCAGTATGCGGGATTCTCTACTGCTGCTGAAAGCAATAAACGGTATCATTATTTATTGAGTCAAGGTGTTATGGGTTTGAGCGTTGCCTTTGATCTTCCCACCCAAATTGGCTACGATAGTAACCATGACTTGTCGGAAGGTGAAGTGGGTAAAGTAGGGGTCGCCATTGATAGTCTAGAAGATATGGAAACTTTGTTTAGTGGCATCAAGCTGGAGGAAGTAAGTACTTCCATGACCATTAATGCTACTGGTTTTATTTTGCTTGCCATGTATGTAGCACAAGCAAAAAAGCAGGGGGCCGACCTTAAAAAAATCACAGGTACTATTCAGAATGATATTTTAAAAGAGTATGCAGCCAGGGGCACTTATATTTATCCGCCCAAGCCATCGATGCGCATCATCACCGATATTTTTGAATGGTGTAGTACCGATCTACCAAAATGGAATACCATTTCTATTTCAGGCTATCATATTCGGGAAGCCGGAAGTACAGCGGTGCAAGAAATAGCATTCACCCTTAGCAATGGCAAGGCCTATGTGCAAGCCGCACTGGCAAAGGGTTTGGATATAAATGTATTTGGAAAGCGACTCTCTTTTTTCTTTAACGCACACAATAATTTATTTGAAGAGATAGCTAAATTTAGGGCCGCAAGGCGTATGTGGGCAAAGATGATGAAAGAGTTGGGTGCAACAGATGAAAAGGCCTTGATGCTTCGCTTTCATACGCAGACAGGTGGCGCAACACTTACGGCGCAGCAACCACTGAACAATATCAGTCGCGTTACCATTCAAACCCTTTCGGCTGTGCTAGGTGGCACCCAAAGTTTGCATACCAATGGATACGATGAAGCACTGAGTTTACCTACTGAAGAAGCAGCAAGAATTGCTTTAAGAACCCAGCAAATAGTTGCTTTTGAAAGTGGTGCAGCCGATACGGTAGATCCATTAGCAGGAAGTTATTTTGTGGAATCGCTTACGAGTGAAGTAGAAGCAAAAGCATGGGACTTGGTACATAAAATAGATGCAATGGGTGGTAGCGTAAATGCCATTGAAGAAGGATTTATGCAAGATGAAATTGCCCGCAGTGCCTATGAATACCAGCGTAATATTGAGTCGGGCAATAAAATTATTGTGGGGGTAAATAAGTTTACGGTGAACACAGAAAACCCAGTACCGGGGTTTAAAATTGACGATAGTATTCGCCTCATACAGTCAGAGCAACTCACAGTACTGAAAGCCAAACGTAACAATACAGCAGTGGCAGATAGCCTTTCTGCCATAAAAAAAGCCGCTCAGGGAACTGATAATCTAATGCCTTATGTGCTAACAGCGGTAGAAGCCTACTGTACCTTGGGCGAGATCGCCGATGAATTGAGAAAAGTTTTTGGGGAGTATAAATGATAGGAGTTATTAAGTTATTGAGTTATTAGGTTATTGAGTTATTGAGTTATTAGGTAAAAGCAAATAAATTCTGTGCCCCCAAAATTGGTGTTTTAGAAATGAATTGTATTTCCTTCTTTTAATAAAATGCCGAACTTCTCCTTGAAGATTACATTCGTAGAATTTCTGGAAGCTTGTGTACCAAAATGAATTTACATACGTAACGGTACAAATCAATTTTTTAATCAAATGAGGGTAGCATGTATTTTTTACAATCTAACGTATAAATTTTTTATTATACGTTAGATTGAGATCCAATGCTATGTTCCTAAAAATGCCTGTATGGTATTAGTAGGGCGAAGAAATACAGAATAATTATCCTAAGATCACAATCAATGCATGTATCATTCCTGGAAGAAAAAACAATAGCGTAAGAATTAAGTTTAACCAAAACTTACTGTTAATAGCGCCTTCATGCAAATAAACAGCCAAAGGGGGCACTAGTAAAGCCAAAATCACCAGTAAGATCGTATTAGTGCTTGCCTCCCCATTTGCCTTATTGGCTTTGTATTCTTTCATTTTGGCTTTTGCTTCATTCAAACGCATTTTCTTTTCAACCCTTGAAAGGCTCTTAAACTGGGTCATTGCATCATTTACAACTGCATCATCCATGGTTGCAGTTTTGGCATTAGTTTGTGCAGAATTGGTTGGTTCTGTAACAACAGAAGCGGATAAAAATGAGCTTGTAAAAAGGCCAGCTGCCAGTAAGATGGTGGTGATTTTTTTCATAAACTAGAATTTTAGATTAGATTTTTAATGAATTAATGATGCTGTTGAATATTTATTACACAATATAATTCATTCATGGTATAGAATATATTAAATAATTGTATCCTAGTATTGGATAAAATCTTGGCTAATATTTTATCATTAATCGCAAATAAGCACCTGGTTAATCTAATTATTGTCTCCCCCCAAATAACAGGCTCCCTATTCTAACCATATTACTGCCGTTTTCAATGGCTAGTTGATAATCGCTGCTCATGCCCATGGATATGATGGTGGACGGTTGAAAACAGATTGAGTTAAATTTTTCTGCTATAGATTTTAATAATTTGAATTCTGACTCTAATTGTGGTTGGTTTTCCGTAAACGATGCCATTCCCATAAAACCACAAATCCTTATATTTTTAAGCATTCCAATCTGTGGTAGCATTTCAGTTAATTCTAATTCGTTCAAGCCAAATTTTGTTTCTTCTTGTGCAATATGAATTTGTAAAAGACAATCGATCACGCGATTGTTTTTTGCTGCCTGTTTATTAATTTCCTGCAACAATTTCAACCCATCAACCCCATGAACTAAACACACAAAAGGGGCTATATATTTTACTTTATTGGTTTGTAAGTGACCAATAAAATGCCAGTTGATATCTTTGGGTAGTGCTGCTTGTTTATCTACTAATTCTTGCACATAATTCTCACCAAAATCTCTTTGCCCCAGCTCATACATTTCCTGTAAGTCGCTCAGGGGTTTGGTCTTGCTAACTGCTACCAGCCTTGTATGGGTAGTGGATAACTCTTTTTTAATAGAATGATAAGCTGCAGTATTTACTGGCATAGAAATGAATTATTGCAAAGATACTGATCCTTGTTTTCTATTCTGTAAAACAAGGTTTTCTA
>JAAFJB010000010.1 GCA_013297995.1 Chitinophagales bacterium
ATAATGATGGTTTACCAAATCATGCGGTCCCCATAAAAACATATATGCTGGTACTGTAAGGGCAATATGGCCGCCGGGCTTACATACCCTCATCATTTCATCTATGGCTTTGGCATCATCAGCTACGTGTTCTATTACGTCAAAAGCACAAACCAAGTCGTATTGATTGTTTTCAAATGGTAGCTCCGTAATAGACCCTTGAATGATGGAGGTACTTAAAAAACTTTGCGTAAACTGGTAACAATTTTCATCATATTCAACGGACATTACTTCGCCAAATTCAGCAAGCATATCCGAAGTTGTGCCTGTAGCAGCTCCTATATTTAAAGAAGCAATATGGGCTGGCTTTTTTAATAAATGGTTGATTCGCTCTGCAAGAATTTTTCTTCTTACCGTAAACCACCAGTTTTCCCGTTCTAATTGATAATATTCTTTAAAATAGGATTGTTCCATATACAAGTAGTAAATTCTATGGCTGTATTTGATGCCCTTTTACGAAACTAGCATAAAAACTACGCTGCTGTATAAAAAAATGGTAAACCACCTATTTTTTTTACTTTTGCCCTCTTAAAACAAATGATATGAGCAAAGGTCCTGTTTCACAGTTTATAGAACACCACTACCGCCACTTTAATGCTGCTGCTTTAGTAGATGCTGCCAAAGGGTATGAATCCCATTTATTAGCTGGTGGAAAAATGCTTATAAGCTTGGCTGGCGCTATGAGTACCGCCGAATTGGGTATTAGCTTGGCAGAAATGATTCGTCAAGATAAAGTAGCCATTATTAGTTGTACAGGTGCCAATTTAGAGGAGGATATCATGAATCTGGTGGCTCATAGTCACTACAAACGGGTGCCTAATTATAGAGATTTAAGTCCCCAAGAAGAATGGGATTTACTTGAAAATCATTATAACCGCGTTACCGACACCTGTATTCCGGAAGAAGAAGCTTTTAGGAGATTGCAAAAACATATTCACCAAGTTTGGTCTGATGCCGATGCAAAAGGAGAACGTTATTTTCCGCATGAGTTTATGTATAAAATGCTGTTGAGTGGTGATTTGGAGCAGTATTATGAGATTGATCCCAAGAATAGTTGGATGTTGGCTGCTGCCGAAAAAAATCTCCCCATTGTAGTTCCAGGTTGGGAAGATAGTACCATGGGTAATATTTTCGCCTCTTATATTATTAAAAATGAAATGAAAGCCAGCACCATGAAATCGGGTATTGAATATATGGTTTGGCTTACGGAATGGTATCGTGCCAACAGTGCTGGAAAAGGGGTTGGCTTTTTTCAAATTGGAGGTGGTATTGCCGGTGATTTTCCCATTTGTGTGGTGCCCATGATGTACCAAGATTTGGAATGGCATGATGTGCCTTTCTGGAGTTATTTCTGTCAGATTAGTGATTCTACTACCTCTTATGGCTCTTATTCTGGTGCAGTGCCCAATGAAAAAATTACTTGGGGTAAACTAGATATTGATACCCCTAAATATATTGTGGAAAGCGATGCTACCATTGTTGTGCCGCTGATTTTTGCTTACCTGCTAGGTTATTAAGTTATTGAGTTATTGGGTTATTAAGTTATTGGGTATCAGTACTAATCCAAAAAAAGCCTCGCAGCTATGAAACACTGCGAGGCTTTTTTGTATATCTTTTAGGCTTATCTAGCTGGCATGGTGAGTGGAATATCTCTTTTCAGCATCTCATTTCTATTGGCTATTTCCCAAGCAGTATGAAATACCAGTTTGGCTCTTTTCTCCATCAGCTCAAAATTTATTTTGTCAACCGTATCACCTGGCTGGTGATAATCTGCCAACAACATACCATCATAAAAGAATAAAACTGGAACTCCTTTACGGGCAAAATTATAATGGTCGCTTCTATAATAAATTCTGTTTACATCTTTGGGATCATCAAACTTATAATCTAAAGTTATTTTAGTATGCGCTTGGTTAGCTGCCTCATTAATAATAGGGAGATCGCTGCTGAGTTTATCGTGACCAATTACATAAATATAATTCAAGGTATCGGCTGTTTTTCTTTCTGTATCAACCCTTCCAATCATATCAGTATTAAGATCTACCGATGTTTTATCCATTGGAAAAATGGGGTGCTCGGAATAATACTGAGATCCCCACAATCCCTTCTCCTCACCACTTACCGTCATAAATACCAAAGTTCTACGAGGCTTTTCGCCTTTCTTTGCTGCAGCAGCAAATGCTTCTGCCATCTGCATTACCCCTACGGTTCCAGATCCATCATCATCAGCACCATAGTAAATAATATCGCCTCTTTTACCTAGGTGATCGTGGTGCCCCGTCATGAATACGTATTCGTCTTTTTTATCGGTTCCTTCAATTATACCTATTACATTACTGGTTTCTAATTCACTGGTATTTTTAAGACTTGCAATTTTAATTTCTGAAATATATTTACCTTTTTCTAAGGCAGCTAAATCTTTATTCGTCAATTTTGAAGTTCTACCCACCAATGCTGATGCCAGTTCTTCGGATATGCTGGCTATTAAAAATGGGGGTGCAGTAGGCTTATTCATGTAAATATTTCCTTTGAGGGGAGCGGGTGCTTTACGCGGAAAATCTTTAGAAACCATGAACACACCAGCAGCACCCATACCTCGTGCAGTAGCAATTTTAGCATTTGGTGATATGGTATTGGTAGCAGTGGGCGCTTTATAGCCTTCTGGTGCTCCATCTAAAAATACTACTATTTTACCTTTTACATCAAGGCCAGTAAAGTCGTTAATACCCGCAGTTTTATCTACTATGCCATAGCCTACAAATACCAGATCATTCATGATCCATTCCCCAGAGCTTAAGCCTTGGAAAGAAAAACTAAAATCTTTGTCCCATTCAAAATTTCTTCCATTCACCCGCAATTGTTTACGCGATAATTCGTCAACATAAACAGGAAAATATTGCTGGTAACTGGTTCCATTACCCGGCTTTAGTCCAATACTTTTAAAATGGGCTTCTATAAAAGCAGCCGCTTTTCTTTCACCGGGCATACCCGTTTCTCTTCCTTCCATTTCAGCACCTGCTAAAATGCTTAACTTTTCTTTCATAGATTGTGGCGTAATCAAGGCTGCAAATTTTACAGCGGGACTTTCTTTTTGTGCAATGGCAATACCTGAGCTGAATAGCAGGGTAGCCAGTAGAATTTTTTTCATCATCTGTATTTTTTTAATTACAACTAATCTTACCCACTCGAGTGGCGTGACGACCACCTTCGAATGGGGTATGCATAAATATTTCAAGCATCTGTATTGCCAATGGCAGCGCAACAAATCGCGCTGGCATACAAATTATATTGGCATTATTGTGTTGCCTAACCAATACCGCTACATCATTCTGCCAGCAAAGTGCTGCCCGTATACCTTGGTGCTTATTGGCAGTGATGGCTACACCGTTGGCACTGCCACATAATAATATTCCAAAAGCTGCTTCACCGTTTTCAACCGAGTGGGCAGTAGGATGTGCAAAATCGGGATAATCAACTGAATCAGGCGAATAAGTTCCATGATCGGTAACCGAATAACCTTTTTCATTCAGCCATTGAACTATTTTTTCTTTGTACTCCAGCCCAGCATGGTCGCAACCTATGGCAATGGGTAGGGATGGGTTGAATGCATAACTCATTTTAAGGATGAATTTTGAATGGTAATAAAGAATAAAGTAGATTCAGCATAGTATCTTATAAATTAATCCCAGTCCTCTTCTTCTTTTAATTTATTTTGTTTGGCTACTCTTGCAGAAACAAGAATACTTAATTCATACAGAAGCCAGAGAGGAACGAATACTATAAGTTGACTCATCCAGTCTGGACTAGGCGTTATAAATGCAGCTACTATTAAAATAATCACCACTGCATATTTTCGGGTTGTACGAAGGAATTCAGGGCTAATAATTCCAATTTTGGTGAGTATAAATGCCAATACAGGTAATTCAAATGCCAGTCCGCAACCCAAAATAATATTTGTAAGATTGTCTAAATAATCAGAAAATGTTGGTCGCGTTACAATCATATTCTCCGTACCCAATTGAAAGCCAGCCAAAAAATTAAACGTAAAAGGGCCAAGTAAAAAATACCCGAAGGCAGCTCCGGTGAAGAAGAAAAAAGAGACCCAGAAAATAATAAAACGGGTGTTTTTTAATTCTCTTTCCTTAAGGGCGGGACGAACAAATTTCCAGAATTCCCAAAAAATAAATGGAAAGGCTAAAATAATTCCTCCCACAAAAGCCATGGTAATACTGCTTAGAAACTGACCGCCAAAAGTAGTGCTCTGCATGGTTACTTCTACGGGTGGCATACAGAGCGATTCACCCATATGAGCCCAGTTACTGAATTCGCATAGCAGGCGGTAGCTGATAAAATCTTTATTAATTGGGCCCACAATAATATGGTCGAAAATCCAATTTCTATAAATAAAAATACCAATAGCCATTATTAAAATAGCCAGTACTGACTTAATAATATGTACCCTTAACTCTTCAAGATGATCTATAAACGACATCTCTTCTTTTCCTTCTTCTGCCTTCCTATTAAATAGTGCCATATCTATTGTAAAACTTTCATTTTAACCATTTCAATTCTAGTATCAGAAACCGTTAGAATGTCGAATTTAAAATTATTAATAATAATGGTTTCTTTTTGTTTTGGTATGGTTTCGTGTTCATTAATGATATAACCACTAAGTGTTTCGGAATCACTTAAAGGAAAATTTAATTTATATTTTTCGTTTAGGTAGTCTAGCTCAAGCCTTCCACTCAAAATAAATTCATCATCGGCCAACTGCTTTTCTACAAACTCTTCTACATCATATTCATCTTGTATTTCACCAAAAATTTCTTCCAATAAATCTTCCATGGTAACAATACCCGAAGTGCCTCCAAATTCGTCTACTACCCAAGCAATGCTTTTTCTTTCTTTGGTGAATTTATTAATGAGGTCAGTGGCGCTCATACTTTCGGGAACGGCAACAATAGGATGCAGCATGGCACGAAGGTCTGCTGGCCTACTAAATAAATCTAGCTGGTGAATATATCCTACAATATTATCAATATTGTCTTCATACACCAAAAGCTTACTCAGCTTGGTTTGTATGAATTGTGTGGTGGCTTCGGCCAGTGTATCATTAATATCTAGCGCAACAATTTCGGTTCTTGGAATGAGGCATTGCCTAATTTTTACGGTGGGTAGGCTTAAAGCGTTTTCAAACAATTCGGTATTTAATTCTTGGTTCTCATCATCCTGCTCTTTCGACTGTTGAAAAAAATGTTCCAGATCAACTTTGGTGAAAGCATCGTTTTTATCGTTCACCCTAACATTGAAAATATATTTAAGAATCCATTGAGACATATTAACAAATAAGTCAGTAAGGGGTAAGAAAAGACTGTGAAAAAAGTTGGCTACGGGAGCGAAAAAAAACAAGAGAGAATCATTTTTAGCACGGAAAATAGCTTTGGGTAAAAACTCACCAATTACCAATACCACCAATGTAGATAGAAAAGTGTCGAAGGCTAATTTAAGCAAGTTGTTTTCAATATGCAGAGGGTTCCAAATACCCATTCTGAGGAGTTCATCAAAGAGCAGGCCGTATATAACTAAAAACACATTTAAGCCAATGAGGCAAGTGCCAATAAAACGGGCTGGATATTCCATAAAGCGAGCCAGAATAGCACCACTTTTCTTACCCTGTTTTTTCTTTAGTTCAATGCTTAAGCGATTGGCAGTTACAAATGCAATTTCATAACCAGCAAAAAAGCCGATTAATAAAAGCGTTCCCACTATACTTAAAATGGTATAGATATGCGACATAGTGGGGTCAAAGTTAAGGTATATAACGTAACAAAGTACCCCGTAAAAACGGGGTACGTATACCGATTATTCACACATGAGAATCGGCTATGTGTAAGTTTATAAGCCGAATGATTTTCGTATTATTTAAAGTCAACCGTACAATTCTGGCATTTCATATTAATTTTCAAACCTTTTCCGTCTCCAACAACTGCTGAAAAATTGTTTTCCTGCGATTCTTCACCAGTAAAAACTTGAACAGAACGTTTGATATCTCTAAGTTTATTGGTTAAATCGTCTTTTTCTAATTTGCCCTCAATGGTTTTAGGTATTTCTTTCAGTGGTTGCTTTTCAAAAGCGCCATAAACTGTGCTGTAGGGTCCTATATAATCTACCGTATAATTTTTAATGGACCTTAGTGGAATTCGGATATCGGCATATTTATTGTCAATTTTAATGATATTCAAATTTGCTCCAATACTCCTCACTTTTATATCAGCATTGGTACCATCCATTTCTAGTGAACCATTTAGTTTGGTAATGCGAAGGTTGCCATAATTCTTTCTACCCCTTAATTCATCAGCAGATTCAATATCATATTCATCATTGGTACTTCTAAATACAATTTTTTTAGAATCACCTAATTCAATGGTAGAGTATTTGGTATCTAAATCAGCTTCATCTATATTTTTGGCGGTGAACCTGCCGTTCATAAAATCAATCTCAGCAATGCCAATATGATCTACTGTTACATTTGAATATTTGGAGCGAAGAAATAGCTTATTGAAATTTTCAGCCTCCAGATTTCCATTGGTAATATCTATGGTAGCGGTAGTAAATGCGCCTGTAAGTTGCACGTCGGCATATTTACTATCAATATCTAATTTACTACCAGCAGGTAGGTAAACCGTAACAATTCTTTTAAGGTTAGACTTGGTGCCAATATTTTGTCCACTCCCGTTAAAAACCGCTACACCACTAGATCCTCCGCCACTCCATCCATAGGTATTGCCATTGGTAGAATAACTGCCACCGCTGATACTGCCAGACTTGATTCTGATGGAAGATCCCAGTGTTTTAAGAGAAAGATTTAGTTTTTCAAACCACTCTTCATCACTTAGTTTTCCATCGCCTTCAAAAAAAACGGTGGTAGTTATTTTTACTTTAGGCTGATCCCAAGATTTAACCTGAATATTTCTTGAATTATTGTCAATATATATTTCAGGAGATTTAGAAGTGCTGAGTTCTTGACTCACTTCTTTAGATTTTAAATCGGTTCTATCATTTAAATCATCTGAGTGGTTAGCCATTGCATAGCCTTCTACTAATTTAGCAGGCATGGGCATATCAACGGGACAAGGACTTGAAGTAGCAGATTGTAAGGATGAAGTGGGCCTAGCTGGTGAAACCCTACTCAAACGCTGTGCAAATACAGTAATAGATGAAGTGAGGATAGAAAAGGCTATCATGCCCTTTATTGCCATGTTTTTGTTCATATCTGTTGTTTTAAATACTTAAAAAATAATTACGGGTAGAATCTACTGGCCCGCGGTTTTGTTTGAAACGGTTGTTGGTTTTATTCATCTCCAGCTGCAGCTGTTTCAGAATGGTTAATTTTTGTTGGTATAAGTTGATGAGCTCATCTAATAGGTTATTGCCCAAGCCATGCTTAATAATATTGGTTTTAATGGTTTTTTCTTCCTGCTCCATTTGTTTGATTTGTTGCTTAAAATCATTAAAATATTCCGGAGATTCTGCATACATAGGCGTAGTGCTTATTCTTGCTTTTTGCAGGTTAATCACTTGAATAAATCCAGTTTCCATGGTATTAAGAAACTGTTCAACTGTTTTTTGTGGTTGAAAATTTTTCTTTGGTGAAAGGGTTGTTTTATAATTAGCTGCCGTAATATTTTTTGGATGATTTATTTCTGGCTCTGCTATTATTATTTGCTTAGTAGAAGGAGCTGGTTGCTTAGCTGCTTGTTTTACCAATATATTTTGCCGAATAGGAATGGCTGTTTTATGGGTAGATAGTAAATGCCATCCGCCAAATCCAGCTAGTGCAATTATGCAAGCTGCTGCTGCCCATTTCAATATAGGGATGATACGAATAGGGGCTTGAGCTGGCTTTATTGCTGCTTCTATTTTTTTCCAAATAAAGGGTTGGGGCTCATCGCTGTTCAGCTCGCTTTTATTTGCTTGTAAATATTTTTTAAACTCATCCATATATCTTCAGTTGTTGGGTGATTCTATCTTTTAAAAGTTGTTTGGCTCTATGGTATTGGCTTTTACTAGTTGATTCAGAAATACCCAAATTAGAAGCAATTTCTTTGTGGGGATAATCTTCCATAACGTAAAGGGTAAATACCTGCCTACATCCTTCGGGTAACCCTTTGATTTCTTTGTGAATAAGGGAAAAGTCTACTGTTTTCCACCAGGCCATTTCTTCATTTGCCACTTCATTCATGGTATTATTATCCCATTCTTCCCAGTAAATAGATTTTTTACTAAATCTGATACATTCATTTACTACAATACGTTTTAGCCATCCACCAAATTGATCTGCAACCTTTAACTGGTGCAATTGCTTAAAAGCAATTAGAAAAGATTCCTGTAAAATATCTTCTGCATCACTTAAGTTGCCCGTCATTCTAGTACAGATATTAAACATAGCTTTACTGTATTGATGGTACAAGCGAGACTGGGCTGCTGCATCTCCTTTGCAGGCCTTTGTAATATCAGCCGTTAGTATGTTTTTTTCAGGTTCCAATCTGTTTGCCCTATTAGGAGTGAAGAAGTTAAAAAAGGTTGGAATCAGGATTCAATTATTGTTTGGTAGTAGGGGCGGAACTACTGTCTGGAACAATTAGAAAGCTGCCCAAACTTGGTTCATAATACGTGATACTGGTAAGCTCTTGGTTGGAAATAAACCCCTTTCTAGCCAAAATTTTCTGCCTCGGTGAACGCTGACTCACATTTACTGGTTTATCGGTATAAAATTTACCAATCGTTTGATCCCAATACATTTCCGAGGTTTCTAGGGTGTCGCCATTGGTACGAATAATTACCACGCTATCACGTAAAAAAACTTTGTTTTCATTTTCCAGATACCGGCCGTATTTGGCACTTAGTGTGCTTTCAATGATACCTTTTTCGGTAAAAAATTCAACATAAAGCGATTGAGGAAATTCAGATTTTAACGCACTATCACCTTGGTATCTCAACAAAAGTGGGGCGGTTAGTTTGGCTTTCATCTTACCCCCCATGCTCATATAACTTACAATATCTTTGCCCTCTTCAATACTTGGCTTTTTCTTACTTAAGTCTTTCACTTCATTTACATCATTTTCACAGGCTAATATAAAAAAGCAGCCAATCAATATGGCTGCAACTTTATTTAAATTTTTATAGTAGAAGCAATTAATCATACCTGCGTTTTACAAACCAAATATCGCTTAGGCTAAAGCCGACAGAAATTTGAGCATAATTTTCGGTGATATTATTTACCGAAGATCCGCGATTGCCAAATTGTAATGCGGTTTGAATAACTGTATATTGGGTTTCATAAGCCCTCCATTTACGAATGGGTAAGCCAGCACCAATGCTAAAGCCCATGGTTTTTAACCCCTTTCCATCAGCATTAATATAATCTTGGCCAATATGAAATCCAAATCGATAATTTACATTACTAAAATAGTTTCTGGTAGCCAATGGGTTGGGACTAATTTGCCCTCCCAATTTCATCATCCAACTATTACTTAAGGCTTCTTGCTGGCCATAGGAGCGGTATTTTGTCCATTGTGTACTAGTATATTCAAGCCCAAGCGACCATAATTCAAATACACCTCGTGAGCTGCTAAGCGTTTTATGAAAAACCATTCCAGCTTCATAAGTAGCTGGAATTTCTATTTTGCCTTTTATATCTTCTTGCTTAAAAACACTATCAATTTCAATAATAGCGCCAGAAGCACTTAGTCCAAACGTTTGTCTCGTAATATCTTGGGTAGCGTTTAATTTTTGTTGCAAAGTGGCAGTAGCTCCAAATCTTAATAAATAGCTTTCGGTGGACTTTTGAATGGTATTCTCTTTTTTCTTAAGTGTTACTTCGTATTGAAGACCCAATTGCAAAAACATTTTACCAAAATTGGTTCTGCTTATTGAATTAGATTGGTAATATTTAACGGTATCGTTGAAAAAAGTTTTTTCTGTAGTAATTTCTTTTCTACCAAAATTATAGCCAGTATTCGCGCCAATGCTGAATTTTTTCCATTTTTTACCGATTCCAATAAAAGCCTGATTCAACCCCCCAGAACCTTGGTAGTTAGTACCCAAACTATCTCCAAGCACTCTTTCATTGGCAATAATAGAGTAGTTGATACGGCTGATAGGACGCAACCCAAACGCAGCACCCAATCCTTTGGCTTTATTTATAGGAAGGCCCACCGCAACATAGGAGGGAATAAAATAAATGGAGCTAAATGAACCGGTAGGATTATTGCTTTTAAGATTTCTTGAGTCGATAGAAAGCCCCAAATCGTAGGAAATCATATAAAAAGCACCGTAGGTAGCGGGGTTATTAAAGTTAACAGACTGACCAACATTATTATTTAATCCATCGGCATATGCAGCTTGTAAGCCACCCATACCCCTGCTTATAATATGTTGAGATCCAGTAAGGTTACCTATTCCATAGCGTGAAAAAGGAGAGTTTACCTGCGCAAATGCGCAAAACTGAAAGATGAAAATGAAACCAACCATATAGGTTAGCCTACCTGTTATTATACTCACTAATTGCATATAAGCCTTTAAAAATTAGGTTTGGGTCGGCAAATATCCTGTTTTTTAGGCGAGGTACAAAAAAAGGCAGGTCGCCCCCGGTTAATAGCACGTTAAAGTTATGGTATTTAAGGGCGTAAGAATCAATAATACCGTCTATTTCAGCCGTTATACCCAATATAACACCGCTTAATAAATTTGTTTTGGTATCGTAGCCAACAAGGGGGAAATGAGCTTCGGCGTGAATCATTGGAAGCAAAGCCGTTTGTTCGTGCATAGCTCTGAACCGCATATTCATACCTGGAGAGATACTTCCACCCAGAAATTCGTGCTTATTATTGATGAAATTATAGGTAATGCAAGTACCTAATGCAATAACTAAATTGTGTTGGTGGGGAAAGCGATCAACGGCTGCGGCAACCAGTGCCAGCCTATCTGCTCCAATGGTTTCGGGTTTACCTACGGGTGTGGTAAGTGGGAGCTTACTGGTATGATTTAGTAAGTGAAATTGGGTATAAGCCTGCAGCAATTGTTCCAGTGCTGGGGGGTGGTTAATTACAGAAGACAAAATAGATTTATCTGCATGCGTGCTTTTAAGAATGGCTTCAATGGTGTTGGTGTGGGTATTGGGCAGTACCTGTTCTTCTATAAATTGATGGTTTTTAAAAATAGCCATTTTTAAACGGGTATTGCCAAAGTCGAAACAGAGTGTGGTTTGCATGAACGGTTTATGAATTAAAATTATGCCCTTTTATTGCTTTGAAGTGACCATTGAGTTCAATTTTTTGTTTTAACTGCTCCATACCAGCAACCACTGGAATTACTTTTTCTAGGTGGCGCCGAAGGTATTCCAGTCTTTGATCTTCATTAAATAATCCCAATAGTTCATATTCTTCTTCCAAGGCAAGCCCCGCATGGTGGGCTATATCATAGCTTAGGATTTCTGACACTTTCGTTTTAAAATTTTTAGAAACGTTTAATAATCGATGTAAGATATACACCGAATCTAAAATTTTAAATGAAACAAAAGGTTTGGGATTGATCTCATTTTCGGGATAGCTCACTACAGCTCCATTGTATAGCTTGTTGGGAATTTCACCCGTAATTTCTAAAATGGTAAATATTTTGAGCCCCTTGGTTTTAACGTCCATTTTGCCATCATCATACACTTCAACAATTTCGGTAATTTGTACCAGCACGCCCATTTCAGCAATTCCATTTTTTAAAACTACGGGAATACCAAAAGGCTTGCCTTCTGCAAAACAGTCGGTAATTAACTGTTTATACCTCGGTTCAAAAATATGTAGGTTCAATGCTTCGCCCGGGTACACAACCAATGCCAGCGGAAAAATCGGGACAAAATTTATCATAAGTTCAGGTTAGCCAGTGATAAGGCTTTGGTTATTTGCTGCACAATTTAAGTAAAATGAAATAAGCTGTCACAAAATTTGTTACTGATTTGTGCTTAATTCCACCAAAGCAAATATTGCATAAAATAGTTTACATAAATGCAACGGGAAGCATACAATTGCTGTCATAATTAAAAGCATAGAATAAAATACAAAGCAGTATGGTACAGTACAGTTGGCATTTTAAAAAATGTTAAATTCATTATTGCAATGTTTTTAAACATATAGCATGCTACTAAATACAAACCAATACAACCTAAAATGAAAAACACTCCTATAAGTATACTATCCTGTATAATATTGCTCAGCGCACTATTATCTTGTAAAAAAAATGAAGCTATTATTACCAAGCCAGTGGAAGTAAATGGAAAATGGAATTGGATTTTCACAACATTGGTTTACCCCGATCCTCAAACTGGAAGTTCATTTAAGCAAACGCCTTTAAATTCGGGCAATACAGAAAGTATGGAATTTGAATTAAATAAGGTTTGGAGAAGGAAGGTGAATACTATTGTAGTAGACTCAGGTACTTATACCTTAGAGCATCTTCAATATATCAGTCCCACAAATATTGTTTACAATTATGACAGGTTAAATTACTTTAGAAATGGATCTATTTTAGGAGAAGATTATTATGAGATGCGAAAAGATACATTAGTATTTAATCCTACCCTTCGTGGTTTTTACACTTCACTAAATGTTCCGGTTGGAAGTGGGTCTAAATATTTTTTAAAACAGTAACTATTAAAAATATTGAAAAAAATAATTATTGCAATTTTAGTAATATCATGCTTGTTATGCATTTATAGTATTTATAAATTTCAGAGTAGGATACCACTGCTTTTGAATTTTCTATTGGTACTAATTGTAATAAATTTTAATAGTAAAATAGAGCCTAACTAAGGATTTTAAGAAATGGATTGCTATTAGAATAAAAATTTTTTTAAAAACGCTATTTCCATCCGCCGCCCAAAGCTTTGTAAATATTTGTTACAGCAATCCATTGATTTTTCTTGGCCTCTACTAACTCTAATTTTGCAGAAAGAGCATCACGTTGAACAGTTAAAACTTCCAAATAATTGGCTCTTGCCGATTTAAATAAATCTTTGGCAACTTCAATTGAAACAATTAATGTTTGGGTTTCTTTATTTTTTACCTCATAAAATTTACCAAGGTTTTTTATATTAGACATTTCATTGTACACTTCTACATATCCATTCAGTACAGTTTTCTGGTAATTGAATAATACAGATAACTGATTGGCTGTTGCATTTTTAAACTCTGCTTTTATAGCATTGCGGTTAATGAAAGGTGCAGCTAAGTCCCCCACAAAATTAAAAGCTAAATTCTGGAAGTTTGGAATAATATATTTTGGTTTAAAACCTTGTACACCTAAAATTCCGGTAATGCCAATACTCGGCAAAAATTCTGCTCTAGCAATCTGCACATCTAATTTTGCCGCTTCTACTTCTAACTCAGCTTTTCTAATATCTGGCCTGTTTTGCAATAGTTGTGGTGGAATACCCACTTTAATAAGCTTTAAAGCAGGCGAGGTAAATAGCCCTTTTTCTCTAGCTATATTTTGTGGGTAGCGACCTAATAAAAAATTAATCTTATTTTCTGTTTCAGTAATACTTTGTAGAATACCAAATTCTTGTGCTTGAGAATTATATACCAATGCTTCAAATTGTTTAACCCCAAGCTCTGATGCTTTTGCTGCGTCTTTTTGAATTTTTAAAACTTCAAGCTCGTTCTTTTGTAATTCAATAGCCTGTTTAATAATATCCAACTGATTATCCAGCGCCAATAATTCAAAATACGAATTAGCAATTTCGGCGACTAAATTTGTTATTAAAAAATTTCTGCCTTCCTTACTTTGAAAATACCTAAGTACAGCAATTTTTTTGGCATTGTGTAACTTGCCCCAAATATCGGCCTCCCAGCTTGCTCTGAAGCCCAAGAAAATATCACCAATTGGTTCTGGCACTTCTGTATCATCTATAATTTTTGTAGATGCATTTCCAGCACCAGCAGCCGTGTAGCGCCCCGTTTTTTCTAGCCCTAAACCCACCGCTCCATTTACTTTTGGTAATAAATTGGCATGTTTAATTCTTATTCCATTTTTTGCAATCTCAATATCTTGTATTGTTGTTAATAGTTCATAGTTGTTTTTGAGAGCCGAATCAATAAGTGCAACTAAATTAGGGTCGCTAAAAAAAGAATTCCACCTTATAGAAGCCATATTGCTCGAGTCGATGGACTCATTAAATGTAGGTGGACTAATTTGCAAATTTTGTACCTGCTCAATTGCAGGTACCTTACATCCAATAATAGTTAAAAGAGCAATAATGCCTGGCAGATATATTTTTTTCTTGTTCATTTAGTTTAATTTTTGTTGATGAAATCCCGCTAACACACAAATAGTTTGTATGATTAATTACAATTGTATATGTTCATTCATTGCATTTGATATGGCTTTTTCTTCTTCATCTTTTACCAAAATATTTTTCTCAGATATGCTGGCAAAAATATAATAGAGGCCGGGAACAATTAATACACCAAATACAGTTCCAAATAACATACCACCTGCCGCAGCAGCACCAATGGTTCTATTGCCAATGGCACCAGGGCCGGTTACAAAAACCAATGGTAACAAGCCAGCAATAAATGCAAAAGAAGTCATTAAAATTGGTCTAAGTCTTGCAGAAGCTCCTTCAATAGCAGCCTGTTTTACAGTTGCCCCGCTACTATGCCTTTGCACAGCAAACTCTACTATTAATACCGCATTTTTTCCTAAAATACCAATTAACATTACCATGGCAATTTGGGCATATATATTGTTTTCTAAGTTCAACACTTTTAGTAAGAAGAATGCACCAAAAATTCCGACAGGTAAGGATAAAATGATAGGCAATGGCAATACAAAACTCTCGTATTGCGCAGATAATACTAGGTAAACAAATACAAGCGAAATTATAAAAATGTAAATAGCTTGATTGCCTTGTCTCGATTCATCTAATGATATACCAGCCCACTCAAAACCAAAACCTTTGGGTAAAGATTTATCAGCTACTTCTTTAATAGCTTCCAATGCGTTACCACTGCTATATCCTTCCGCTGGACCACCACTTATTTGTGAGGCATTAAATAAATTGTGTCTGGTAATTTCACTAAGTCCAAATACTTTCTCAAATCGCATAAATGCAGCATAAGGAACCATTTCTCCTTTATCATTTTTCGTATATAATTTAAGTACATCTTCAGGAGTAACCCTGTACTGGGGTAATGCTTGAACCATTACTTTATACTGCCGATCATATTTAATGAAATTGGTTTCATAGTTGCTGCCAATTAGGGTAGATAAATTATCTAACGCATCGCCAATTGTCACACCTTTTTGCTCAGCTTTTTCATTATCTAGTTTTAATAAATACTGGGGGAAACTGGCACTATAAAAAGTAAAAACAGAAGTCAACTCTTTTCTTTTACTAAGGTTATTTACAAAGTCTTTTGTAACGGTTTCCATTAATTTATAATCGCCAGTTCCAATTTTATCAACTACCCTTAATTCAAAACCACCAGCAGCTCCATATCCAGGTACTGCAGGTGGAGGAAAAAATTCAATGCTCGCTCCTTTAATACTTTGGGCTTTTTCTTCTAAATCTTCCATCACCTGAGCCAAGGTTCTTTTTCTTTCACTCCAATCTTTTAGGTTTATTAAAAGACTACCAGAATTCGCACCCGTTCCTTCGCTTAGTATTTCGTAACCAGCCATTGCTGAAACTGATTTAATTTCTGGAATGGTGGCTGCTACTTTTTGTAATTGACCGCAAACATCGTCGGTACGTTCAAGTGTAGAACCTGGCGGTGTAAGAACTATTGCATAAAATATTCCTTGATCTTCATTGGGAATAAAACCAGCAGGCACTTTAGAACTTAATGCCCAGGTTCCAATACAGAATAAAACTAAGGTTATAAAAGTTACTACTCTTCTATTCACAATAAGCCCTATAAGTTTTTTGTACTTACTATTTAAATTATTAAACCAATCATTAAAACGTATCAAAAATTTATTAAGTAAGGTTTTTCTTTTGGGTTTTCCATGGGTGTTTTTTAACATCATTGCACATAATGCTGGCGTAAATGTTAATGCTACTACCCCTGAAAGAATAATTGCAGTGGCCATGGTTACAGAAAACTGTCTGTAAAAAATACCCACAGGGCCACTCATAAAGGAAACAGGAATAAATACCGCTGCCATAACCATTGTAATGGCAATAATAGCACCTCCAATTTCTTTCAAGGCCATTTTAGTGGCTTCAAGTGGTGAGCAATGAAATTCTTCCATTTTTGCATGCACTGCTTCTACCACCACAATGGCATCATCTACAACAATACCAATGGCTAATACCAAAGCAAACAAGGTTATAAGATTTAGTGTAATACCAAATAATTGCATAAAAAAGAAAGTGCCAATTAATGATACTGGTACTGCAATTGCAGGAATAAGCGTACTTCGCCAATCTGCTAAAAAAAGAAATACCACCAGTGATACCAATAAAAATGCTTCTACTAATGTGTGTATTACTTTTTCTATAGACGCATCTAAAAATAAGGAAACATCATAACCAATTTGATAGTCAATTCCTTTTGGAAAGGAACTTTTTTTAATTTCTTCTAGCTTTATTTTAATACGCTTTATTACATCGCTTGCATTACTTCCATAAGATTGTTTAATAACAATAGCAGAGGATGCTTTGCCATTTAATTTAGAGTATAAATCGTAATAAGCGTTGCCAAATTCAACATTGGCAATATCCTTTAGCTTTAATAGTTGACCTCCTACTTCGCTTTTAATAATTATATTTTCATAATCTTCTTTTTTGGTATATCTGCCTGAGTACTTTAACACATATTCAAATGCTTGGGACTGTTTACCACTGGCTTCTCCCAATCTACCGGGCGATGCTTCTAAGCTTTGATCTCCCAACGCTTTCATTACATCATCTGCCGAAACCTTATAAGCAAACATTCTGTCGGGCTTAAGCCAAACCCTCATACTATACTCCCTATTGCCCAATACATCGGCAAAACCAACACCTTCAATTTTTTTTAATTCTGTTAGCAGGTTAATATCTGCAAAGTTGAATAAGAAGTTTACGTCTAAATTTGGATCGTTGCTATACAAATTAATATACATCAACATGTTTTTTTCTTCTCTGGTTATTTTAACACCTTCGCGAACTACAATGGGGGGTAGTTTATTTACAACAGCCGCAACCCTATTTTGAACCTGAACACTTGCAATATTTGGATCGGTACCTAATTCAAAAACTACTTGTATGGTTGCAGTTCCGTCATTGCCTGCATCTGATCCAATATATTTTAATCCAGGTATGCCATTAAGCGCACGTTCTAATGGAATAACCACACTTTTAATCATTAACTCTCCATTTGCTCCTGGATATTCTGCACTAATATTTACTTTTGGAGGAGATATATTGGGGAATTGGGTTACGGGTATTTTTAACAAAGCTAGTAATCCTAAAAAAACAATTATTAATGAAACAACGATAGAGAGTACAGGTCGCTGTATGAACTTACTGAACATATTATTTAATTTAAATTACGCAATCACTATTATTTTTTAATCAACTGTAGATTGTTAATAACCTCCTTAGGGGAAATAAAAACAGCTTCAATTTTCTCGTCTTCCTTTGCTGATTGAAGTCCGTCTAGTACTATTTTATCAGTTACCAATAAACCTGATTCTAGTATATATAAATTAGATAATTTTTGTTTTACTATAATAGCTCTTGATTTTAGTCTATTCTCTTTATCTAATACATACACATAAATTTTATCCTGTAATTCATAGGTACATTTTTGAGGAATTATGATTGCATTTTTAAGTGGAATTGTTAACCTTACTTTGCCAGTTTCTCCATGCTTTAATAACAAATCTGGATTAGGAAATATGGCTCTGAACGCAAGGTTTCCTGTTTCATTGTCAAATTCACTTTCTATTGTTTCTATTCTACCTTTAAATTTGTGTTCATCTCCATTGGCTAATAATAAACTTACTTGCTGATGATCATCTGATTTTTTATTTTTAAAGTCTAAATATTCAACTTCCGAAACATTAAAGTATGCATAAACATCTTTATTGTTAGATAAGGTAGTAAGTAAAACACCTTCATCTATTAAACTCCCTTTTTTAAATTTAATTCGGTCGATTGTTCCATCAAATGGAGCTTTTATTTTTGTAAAAGCCAGTTCTAATTCAGCTTTGTTTAATTCGGCTTTTTCTATATCTAGCTTTGCTTGAGCCATTGCAAGCTCTGCTTTTGAAACGATGTTTTTATCCGATAAGGTTTTTGTATTTGAATATTCAACTTCAGCGGCTTTTACCTGAGCACTTTGTTTCATCAGTTCTGCTTCATAAAGTTTAGGCATTATATTAAATAAAACCTGACCAGCACTTACGAACCTACCTTCATCTACATTAATAGCATCTAAATATCCTTTTACCTGCGCCCTAATTTCAATATTTTGTACCGATTGAATTTGAGCTAAATAGTCTTTTGTAACCGTTGTATCCATTAAAATGGGGCTTGTTACCGTATATTTTGCTTGTTCTTCTTTTTGTTCTTCTTTTTTATACTTACACGAAGAAAAACCAATTAATGCCCATAGGCAAATTAGGAGATGAGATGTATTCATAAAATTTATTATTTGCTATATAATTCATACATTCTTCTTTAGAAAAATGTATTTCTATTATCTTGATTACTGAACAACAGCTTTCGGAATTGAATGGAGGATTATTAAGAAGCGAATATTATAGCCTAAATACGCCTATAAAAATATGAATGGCTGGATAACGAAAAACCAAAAAGGCAGATGCAGGAACTCCGTTAATAGAATTTGCTGGAAACTTACCTGTATTAAAAGAAAATTTACTAATCTTAGATTTGTAAGAACCAACAAATTTTCTTTCGAAATGATTGGTATCATCTTCTATTAACTCTTCAGCAATTACACTGAAAATTTCCGTTTGATTTTCTTGCTGGCGGTAGGTATTTTTCTTATTTTCTTGCTTAATGCTAAATGCAGAAACCTGCTTCGAATAGGAGGCCGAAGAATCTTTTGGAACCAATATTGCCAAAAGAACAATAAAAAAAGACAGTATTTTCTTCATTACTCCTTCAAATATACGGGTAGATTAACAACTAAATAATTTTTTAACGTTTTCAGATATACGCTTTAAATTAATTCATTATTTGTACACTGCTTTGTTGGGCAGCCTATTATTAGAATAATCAATACAGCCTATCTGCCAAAACCTTCCTATAAGATATTATTTTTAGTGGATTAGCTAGAAAGTATGCTTTATCTTATGTACTACATTTCTTACTTATCTTGCAGTATAGTTATTAGGATTTATGAGTTTCAGAGATTTTTTAAAAAGATTACTCCAGTTCTTTTTTCAGGGACTGATTGTGCTTGCACCCATTGGCATTACCATTTGGGTGGTGATCAGTCTTTTTAATTTGGTTGACGATATTCTCCCCAATATTGTGAGGGCCTTAGCACCCAGTCTCATTCAAAGAGACGCCGAAGGCAACCTAATTAAACTACCCGGCTTGGGCTTTATTGTAGTTATTTCATTGGTATTATTTGTGGGCTGGCTTTCTAGCCTCTTTGCAGTAGGTAGGTTAGTGGCATTATTTGATACAGTCTTAGAAAAAACGCCCGGTATAAAATTCATCTATTCCTCTGTAAAAGATTTTTTAGAAGCATTTGCGGGCAATAAAAAGAAATTTGATAAACCCGTATTGGTAAATGTAGACGCAGCTGATATTTGGCGCATTGGGTTTATTACCCAGCAAAACTGTGTTGATTTTGGCCTTGAGAACCATGTTACTGTATATATACCTCATTCTTATGCTATCTCTGGCATTACTTATCTAGTGCCCATCACCCATATTAAGCTACTACCTAATATCAGCGCAGCCGATGCAATGAAATACACGGTTTCTGGTGGTGTTACAGATATGCACGATTAACTTTGCCCAATGGTTATAGCAATTAATGCCATTTTTTTTCAGCAGCATTTATTAGAAGGCTATGGTAGGTACGCGCATGAAATTGTTAGCCTCCTAACAAAATCATACCCAGAACATGAATTTGTATTGGTATATGATCGTACCCATCAGAACTTAACCATCATAGCTCCAAATGTAAAATCCATTCAAGTAGGACCACCAGCGCGCCACGTACCTGCTTTTCTATACTGGTATAATATAACTGCGGTATTGGCACTAAAGAAAATAAAACCAGATATATGGGTGCAGCCTTATGGATTTTGTAGCCTTACCAGTAAAACCCCTCAATTATTGGTAGTACATGATCTGGCTTTTCACCACTTCCCAAACCAAATAAGCTGGCACCAGCGCTGGCATTATAAAATTTTCACGCCCCTTTTTTTGCGTAAAGCAACCCGTATTGTTACGGTTTCTGAGTTTTCTAAAAAAGATATTACGCAGCAATATCCAACCTTGAAAAAGCCAATCGAGGTAGTGAGTGGAGCGGCAAATATAAATTTTACACCTATTAGTTGGGCCGAAAAAGAGCAGATTAAAGAAGTGTATACCAACGGATACGAATATTTTTTAAGTGTGGGTGGCATAAGTCCCCGAAAAAATATGATGAACTTGCTAAAAGCTTTTTCCTTATTTAAAAAATGGCATAAAACCAATATGAAGCTGGTATTTGTAGGTAGACTTGCTTGGCAATACCAAGATTTTCAAGAAAAGTTAAAGACCTATAAATATAGAAACGATGTAATACTTACCGGTTATATAGCAGACGAAACTCTGCATAAACTAACCGCTTCGGCATATGCAGCACTGTATATTTCTAATTTTGAAGGTTTTGGCCTCCCCATACTAGAAGCCATGCAATCTGGCGTACCAGTTATAGCCGCTTATAATTCTAGTATGCCAGAAGTGGGTGGCGATGCCGCTTTGTATGTAGATGCTGAAAACCCATCAGCAATTGCGGCACAAATGCAACTGATATACAGAGACGAAAAAATCAGAGAAATATGTATTCAGAAAGGATTACAAAGAGCTACCCATTATAGTTGGAAGGAGGCAGCAGAACTATTTTGGCAGGAAATTCTAAAAACAGTAACCGTTAAACCATAAATTTGCATTTTTAAAGAATTGTATATTATAAACCCTAAAAAATTTCAAGCCAACAGAATACTTGAATTATAAAACCGAGCTTAGCAAAGCCAATTCCAAAGCTTGCGCCAATGGCTTAAAACAATACATACTATTGCAAAAAATTATTAAATGAAACAATCAAATATTACCGTTGATATAGAACTCGACGAAAATAAAGTGCCCCAAAATATTGAATGGGTGGCAACAGATAGTACGGCCGATATGAAACAAAAAGCCAAATCAATGATGTTGGCATTTTGGGATGGGGCAGATAAAACTGCTTTAAGAATTGATTTATGGACAAAAGACATGATGGTAGACGAAATGGCCGATTTTTACTACCAAACCTTAATGGGTATGGCAGATTCTTATCTTCGTGCTACTCAACAAACAGAATTGTCTGCCGATATAAAGAATTTTGCAAAAACATTTTATAAGAAATTCCGCGACACACAAACCAATCCATCAAAATAAGCATATATGAGTTTAGAAATACAAATCATGGCTCAGTTAAAAGAGGCCATGAAAGCAAAAAATGAAGCAGCTCTTCGGGGTTTAAGGGCTATTAAAGCAGAAATTATTAAGGCAAAAACAGAACCAGGTGCAAATGGAGAGGTAACCCAAGAAGGTGAACTTAAATTACTTCAGAAATTGGTGAAACAGCGAAAAGATTCTTTGTTAATTTTTGAACAACAAAATCGGGGCGACTTAGCCCAAAAAGAAGTAGAGGAAATTGCTATAATTGAGCAATTTATGCCCGCACAGTTGTCGCAGGAAGTACTGGAATCTACCATTGCCAGCATTATTACAGAATTAGGAGCATCTACCCCCCAAGATATGGGCAAAGTAATGGGTGTTGCTAGTAAGCAATTAGCTGGAAAAGCTGATGGTAAAGCAATTGCAGATACCGTTAAAGCCTTACTGGGTAAATAACCATATGTTTATTGATAGTTGTTTAGTAGCAATCATAATTTGGGCATTCATTCAAGGATGGAAGCAGGGGCTGGTGGTTGCAGCGTTTTCATATGCGGCTGTTTTTATTGGGATGGCTGCTGCCGTAAAACTAAGTGCTTTGGTTGCTAACTGGTTAGGCAACAACTTTTTAATAAGTATGAGCTGGTTGCCTTTTATGGCATTTATAATTATTATGACTGTTGTAATAATTCTTGTAAGAATGCTTGCTAAACTAATAGAAACTACTTTACAATTTTCTATGTTGGGATGGTTGAATATAGTAGGAGGAATTGGTTTGTATTTGGTACTTTATATAAGTGTATTCAGTGTACTCATTTTTTATCTTGAAAAAATGCACTTATTAAAGCCAAAATTTATTCATGAATCGGTAGGATATACTTATATCAATTATTGGGGACCAAAATCTATTGAAATTTTTGGAAAAGCAATTCCACTGTTCAAAGATATGTTTTCAGAGCTGAGTACTTTTTTTGAAGCATTGCAAAAGAAGCTGAAATAGAACTTTTGAATAAACTCTACAATTGAAATATGCCTTATTTTTCCTACTTTAGCAGCGATTGCACCGCTAAACGGGAACTAATTATCTATTTTAGGTAATTTCTACCCTTTTTTGGCTTTATTTGTACAAGTGCCACGTTTTTAAGAAAAATAACCCAATGAATTACGAGTTAAAACAAATAGATAAGTTTAAATTCATAGAAGAAGGTGAGGGGGAAACCTTGTTGCTACTGCATGGTTTATTTGGAGCAATGAGTAATTTTGAACACCTAATTGAATATTTTAGGAATCAATTTAAAGTTGTTGTACCCATTCTGCCCCTTTTTGATTTAGACATCTTTCATACCACAGTTGGCGGACTAGAAAAATATGTTCAAAAATTTATTGAGTGTAGAAACTATTCCACAATTCATTTACTTGGAAATTCCTTGGGAGGTCATGTTGCCCTGCTACACGTGCTAAAACATCCCGAACAAATTAAAACGTTAACACTTACTGGAAGTAGCGGTCTCTTTGAAAATGGCATGGGCGACTCTTATCCTAAAAGAGGTGATTATGAGTATATCAGAAAAAAAACTGAACTCACTTTTTACCATCCAGAAACGGCTACCAAAGAATTGGTAGATGAAGTATTTGAAATTACCAATAACAGAATGAAAGTAATTAAAATTATTGCATTGGCAAAAAGTGCTATACGCAATAATTTAGGGGAGGAGCTGAACCAAATTAAACAACCTACCTTACTCATTTGGGGTAATAATGATAATATTACACCTCCATTTGTGGGTAAAGAATTCAATACACTTATTCCAAATAGCGAGTTGCATTTTATTGATCAGTGTGGTCACGCTCCTATGATGGAAGTTCCTGCTGAATTCAACAGAATCCTGAGTGATTTTTTAGCGAAATATGCTACCAAGCCCATTGTTGGAGTGTAATTAATTAAAAATACATAGGTATGCTATGCTTGTATCTGAATTGTTAAATACTGGTTTTCCTTCTCTAACTATTACCGATAAAGTAATATTTGCAGTTCAGCTGATGAACGATTATGATCTGTTGCATTTGCCCTTGGTAAGTGATGAAAAACTTTTGGGATTGGTTGCCAAAGAAGATTTATTGGATATGGATGAGTCTGAAACTTTACATGCTCACCTCATTAAGCCCTTATTTATAAAGCAAGAAGAACATTTTTTAGCTGCCATTCGGCTGATAGCAAATCATGAACTTTCTCTTTTACCTGCAGTAAATGAACAAATGGAATTAACGGGGGTAATTCTTACCAAAGCATTGGTAAAAACGCTCTCTAGTTTTGTTGGCAATGAAGATCCTGGAGCTGTGATTGTGCTTGAAACCGAGAAAAGAAATTTTTCTTTTGGAGAGCTGAGCCGCTTGGTTGAAACCAACGATGCTTATATTACCCAGCTTAATACGTATACAGAAGTAGGAACGGGGTTGGTAATAATTACCCTTAAAATAAATAGAATTGAAGTATCTGCCATTATAGCTACATTTCAACGATACGATTATATAGTGCGTTACTATTTTGGGGAAGAGGAGTATGCCAACGAATTAAAAGAAAATTACCAGCATCTTATTTCATACTTAAATATCTAATGTAAAAACCATAGAACTGCCCCACTAATTTCTTACAATCAATTGGTTGGCCCATAGTTGGTCTCCATTATAGGGAGCGATAAATGTATAAAAATTTTTAAAATGAAGGTAGCTATTTATAGTCGAGGCTTAGATATAGAACAAGAAAATCCATTGCTTATTTTATTAGAAGAGTTGAATAAGCATGATACACAAATTCTAATTTATAATACTCTTACTGAACAGTTTCATATACCCGAACATTTATCAACCAAGCTAAAAATATTTTCAGGGTATAATGATTTAGATGAATCCATTGATTGCATCATTAGTCTCGGTGGCGATGGTACCATGCTGGATGCAGTTACCTTAATTAAGGAAAAAAACATTCCGGTGCTGGGTATCAATTTCGGTCGCCTCGGATTTTTAGCCAGTATTAGTCGCGATGAACTAAAAGTAGCGGTAGACGCTCTGGTGAATCATACATTTATTATTGACAAAAGAACCCTAATACATTTAGATTCTAATATTCCACTTTTTGAAGACGCGCCATTTGCACTAAATGAATTTACCATTCATAAGCGAGATATTTCACCCATGATTAAAATTCATACCTATATGAATGGGGAATTCATTAATACTTATTGGGCAGACGGACTAATTGTATCTACCCCAACAGGTTCAACCGGCTATAATTTAAGTTGTAACGGGCCCATTGTATTTCCAGATTCTTCTAGTTTGGTCATCACCCCTATTGCGCCTCATAATTTGAATGTTCGTTCTATTGTGGTGCCAGACAATAATATAATTTCTTTTGAAGTAGAAGGCAGGGCCGATCAATTTATTTGTGCCATGGATGCTCGGAGAGAATTGGTATCAAAATCGGTTCAACTGGCAATTAGAAAAGAAAAATTCAGTGTAAATTTAATTCGTTTAAATGAAAATACTTTTCTTTCAACGCTGCGATCCAAGCTAACTTGGGGTCTAGATAAAAGAAATTAACATTTATCATATTGATTTTTGGTGCTATTTTACAGTACACTCTATATTTAGTAGATTTTATGGATAAAAAATGGTTGATATTAATTCTAATGGCAATAACCACATTTACTGCCAAAGCGCAGCTTATGGAGAGTTTTGTGCATAAAGCAGAAATTGGCATTGGCATTGGGGGTGGGCATTATTTTGGAGACTTGAATGCTTCTGCTAGGCTCAATCGTCCTAAAATGGCTGTAGGCATGTTTTTTAGAAAACAAATTTCTAATTATATTGGTTTAAGAATATCGGGGGACTTTACCATGCTGGGCTATTCAGATCGCTACAGTGAAAATCCCATCCAGCGGAGAAGAAACCTAAGTTTCAATAATAATATTTGGGAACTGGGAATTTCGGGTGATTTTAATTTTTTCCGCTTCCAACCCGGATTTGAGGGCTATGAGTTCACGCCATATATAGGTATTGGGGTAGGCATTTTTTCCTATGATCCCTTTGCGTTTTTAAATGGCGAGAAATATCTGTTGAGAACTTTGGGAACAGAAGGTCAGGGGTCGGCCCTCTATCCAGACAGGCCCGTTTATAATCCAATAGGAATCAGCATACCTTTTACCTTGGGTTTTAAATACGCGTTGAATACCCGTACCAATTTCTTTGCCGAAATCAGCTATCGATTTACCAATACCGATTATTTAGATGATGTGAGTGGAGCTTCATTTGCACCAGACGCCTTTCAGCCCTTACCCAATGGATCTCCTTCACCCGGGTTTTTATTACAAGATAGAAGTTATGAAACAGGCAGTTCTATTGGAATAAAGGGGCGACAAAGAGGCAATAGCCTTAAAAAAGATGCGTTTGCTACGCTAAAAATTGGACTTTCTTTCAATCTACAAACCTATCGTTGTCCCTCTTATTAGTAAAAACAAGGTTTTTAGGTATTTTAAATCTTCAGTAACCATTGATTTTGCTAATTTCGCAGACTAAAATTAACCCATGGTTAAAAAGGAGGACCTCTTATCCACCATTGATAAAAATTATTTGCCCAGCCATATCGCCATAATCATGGATGGAAATGGACGATGGGCAGAAGAAAAGGGTCAGGAGAGATTGTATGGACACTTTCATGGGGTAGAAAGTGTAAGAAATATTGTAGAAGGAGCGGCAGAACTGGGTATTGGATACCTTACTTTATATGCATTTAGTACCGAAAACTGGGATAGGCCTAGACAAGAAGTTGATGGTTTGATGGCATTATTGGTAGATACAATACGAAAAGAAGTGCCTATATTGAATAAAAATAATATTCGATTACACGTGATTGGAGATATGAATATGTTGCCAGTATTTGCACTAGAAGAATTGCAAGAAGCTTTGCATTTAACCGAAGAAAATACGGGGCTTAACCTTATTATGGCATTGAGTTATAGTAGTAGGTGGGAATTGGTGAATGCGGTAAAAAATATAGGGATAGACGTGAAAAAGGGATCAATTGACCCAGAACAAATTAATGCGGATACCCTGCAACAATACCTAAGTACCAGCAAATTTCCAGATCCGGAACTCATGATTAGAACCAGTGGGGAATATAGGATTAGTAATTTTTTATTATATCAGCTGGCATATGCCGAGCTTTATTTTACCAATACACGTTGGCCAGACTTTCGAAAGGAGAACCTATACGAGGCCATTGTTGATTTTCAAAAAAGAGAGCGCCGGTTTGGAAAAACGGGTAGCCAAATACAGGAGGATATCAATGTTTCGTAGTTTATTTAACAAACAGTTTTCATTATTCGGGTTAATTTGCCCTGCCTACTATAACCAAATTAATTGCTGTTCGGTTAGAATTTTTAAAACCGGCAACAGAACAAATACAAAAGGGATGCAGAAATTGTTTAAATTATCATTGTTCGCAGTAGTGGCATTTTGTTCTAGCTACTCAGCTTATTCGCAAGAAAATACGGATACTACCATCACTTCTATTGAGGCTGATTTGATTAATCTATTCAATCAAAAAACACCTAAAAAGTATAAAATATCGGCTGTACAGGTGTCTGGCAATCGATTTTTTGATGAGAATCTCCTCATCTCAATTGCTAATTTAAATATTGGAGATGAAGTAACCATTCCAGGAGGGGATAATTTTTCTAAAGCTATTACCAAACTTTGGAGTCAAAATTATTTTAGTTATGTAGAAATTTATATCACCCGATTATCAGGCAAAGATATTGATGTAGAAATTGCAGTAACGGAACGCCCTCGATTGTCAAATTTCTTTTTCAAAGGAATTCCCAAAGGTCAACAAGATGATTTAAGAGGTAAAACAGGCTTGGTACCTAACCGGGTAATTACCGAAAATATGAAGATTACCGCCACAGAAGTAATCCAAAAATTTTTCGCAGAAAAGGGATACAGAGATACTAAAGTAAAAATTGCAGAACGCAAAGACACTGCTTTTGCCAATACCCTTGCATTGGATTTTTATATTGATAAAGGGCCAAAAGTAAAAATCAATAATATCAATATTGGCAATACAACGGTAGAGGAAGGGAAACTCAAAAAGCAAATGAAGGGTTCAAAAGAAAAATCCCGTTTTACTTTGTATCCTTTTAATGATAGCGCAAAAATTGTTGTTCCCAAGCATTATACATTTGATGAATACCTTAAAGAGCGTGGATATTTAACCTTTTCGCGAACCAAAAAAATTCTTGACCCCTACCTGCGCATTAAATTTGCATCTGCTAAGTTTGATGAAAAAAAGTACGGCGAAGACAAGGAATCTATACTAGATTATTACAATACCCTTGGTTATAGAGATGCAGTTATTGAAAAAGATACGGTGTATTATGTAGGCAATGGCAACCTGAATATTGACGTGAAAATGAATGAGGGAAGGCGCTACCATTTTGGCAATATCACTTGGAGGGGAAATACAAAGTACTCTGATTCAATTCTTACAGCCATTCTAGGAATTCGCAAAGGCGACACCTATAATTTAGATATACTTAATAAAAAATTGGGCAAATCGTCTTCCCCTGATGGAAATGATATCAGTGGGTTGTACCAAGATGATGGGTATCTTTTCTTTAGAACAGATCCTATTGAAACCGCAGTTTACCGCGATACCATTGATTTTGAAATAAGGGTAATTGAAGGGCCTCAAGCCACCATTAAAAATGTGCGTATTTCTGGAAATGATCGTACCAAAGAATATGTAATTCGTCGCGAGCTGAGAACCATACCGGGAGAAAAATTCAGTCGCCAAAACCTAATTCGTTCAGTGCGTGAGTTGGCTCAACTGAATTATTTTAACCAAGAAAAAATCACCCCAAATCCTGTTCCAAATCAAGAAGATGGAACAGTGGATATTAATTATAGTGTAGAGGAAAAGTCGAGCGACCAATTAGAATTGAGTGCTGGATGGGGTGGGTTGATTGGACTTACCGGCACCCTAGGTGTTTCTTTTAATAATTTTTCTGCTAGAAATTTGTTTAAAAAAACAGCTTGGGATCCATTGCCAATGGGTGACGGCCAAAAACTAAGCCTCCGTGTTCAAAGTAATGGACGTGCATTTCGTTCTTATAATTTTTCTTTCACTGAACCTTGGCTAGGTGGTAAAAAAAGAAATGCGTTAACGGTAAGTATTTTTAATACAAAGTTTGGACAAACATTTAATCCAAACACTGGATTATTTGATCCCAAATATGCCAACCAAAGTTATATCTCTACTACGGGAGTAACCACCAGTATTGCCAAGCAACTCAAGTGGCCGGATGATTATTTCTCTTTATCAATGGGATTAAATTATACCCGTTATAAATTGAGTGATTATGCTATTGACCCCACTAATTTACCCGGTTTTGATAATGGGGTGGTAAACAATCTTAATTTCAGGGTTGCCTTGCAACGCTCTTCCATAGATCAGCCTATGTTTCCTAAGTCGGGTTCCAATTTCATGGCAAGTTTAGCCATCACCCCGCCTTTCTCGCTCATCAATAGCAGCATTAATCCTGCTAATAATCCTTATAAATGGATTGAATACCACAAATGGCGTTTTAATGGAGAGTGGTTTGTGCCATTGGGGAAGCCACATGGAGAAGACAGAAATAAACAGTTTGTGATGCGCTTTGCAGCTAAGTTTGGCTTTGTAGGCCGCTTCAACAGCAAGTTACAGATTTCACCATTTGAACGTTTTCAGGTGGGTGATGCTGGTTTAACCAACCAGTTTGCCTTGTTGGGCTTTGATATAGTAGCCCATAGAGGGTTTCCAGTATATGATAATTCCAATCCTAGAATAAATCCAGATCAGCAAAGGGCGAGTCAATATTTTACTATATTTAATAAGTATACCATGGAAATGCGCTATCCGCTCAGCTTAAACCCGAGCAGTACCATTTTTGCACTGGCATTCTATGAAGCAGCCAATGGTTGGTATTCATTTAAAGATTATAATCCATTTCAGTTGAGACGCTCTGTGGGTGTGGGTATGCGCTTCTTTTTGCCTATGTTTGGTTTGCTTGGATTTGATTATGGCATAGGATTGGATAGGTTTACGCCAAACAATTCATTAAGGGATGCGGCTCGATTTACCTTTATGCTTGGTTTTGAACCTGAATAATCTTAAAATAAATTTGTTATGCAAAAAACACTGTTTGTATTACTTACTGTATTTCTTATTTCATTGGGTGTAACTGCCCAACAGCGGTATGCTATTATTGATACCAAATATATATTGGGCAAAATACCCGAATACAAAGACGCAGATAAAAAACTGCAATTGGTTGGTGAGCAATGGCAGAAAGAAATAGACGATTTACAGGTATCCCTAGATAAAATGTACAAGAACTACGAAGCCGAACAGTTTATGCTCACCGATGAATTGAAGAAAAAAAGAGAGGATGAATTGTTCAATAAAGAAAAAACCGTACGCGAACTGCAAAAAAAACGTTTTGGGTATGAGGGTGATTTATTTAAAGAGCGGCAGAAACTGGTAAAACCCATACAGGATAAAGTGTATAATGCCATTCAGAAAATAGCGGTAGCTAGATTTTATGATTTTATACTGGATAAAAGTGAAGGAATTACCGTTATATTTGCCGATCCTAAGTTAGATAAAAGCGATGAAGTGTTGAGAGAAATGGGCATAAAATTTTAGTCAATCAAAAACAAACCATAAATTTCATTACAATGAAGAAAAATTTCTTAGTGTGTGTGGCTATTGCAGCGGTTACACTTTTTACCAACAGCATAAGTGCACAGGTTAAAATAGGTTATATTAATGAGCAGGAAGTACTATATGCATTGCCTGGCTTTAGTAAAATAGATACACTAATTAGCAATTATAGGCTAGATTCGTTGCAAGACGAGTATAGAGGCTTGGTTTACGATTTTCAGCGCAGCGACAGTTTATTTAGAAAAGATTCTGCTGCAATGCCTGCAAAAGCTCGTGAAATTGCCAATCGTGATTTGTTACAAAAAAGGTATAAATTGGCTAATTGGCAAGAATATGAGCAACAATTATTGCAATCAAAATACGAAGTATTGGCTCGCCCTTACCGTCAAAAACTATTCGAAGCCATTCAACAAGTGGTAGCAGAACAGAAATACTCGTTAATAGTAAAACAAGAAGTTATTTCTGATTATTTCTTACCTAGCATAAGTTTGCTTGACAATGTAGGCATACGTGCGCTAAAAAAACTAAATATTCCTTTGGGAAAAGAAGTTGAAGATGCTTGGAAAGCTGCTAATGGTGCTGCTGGTGTTAAACCCGCTGCTACAAAACCTGCTGGAAAAGGATAATTAATTAAATAGTATAAGAAAGTCCCGATTTGATTTATTCGAATCGGGACTTTTTGTTTTGTAATTTTACAAGTAGTAATTGGAGAAAATACAATTAACCAGCCAAATAAAGCAAAAAATATGACGAAATCTGCACCCATTGGGGTTTTCGACAGTGGCTATGGTGGACTAACCGTTTTAAAAGAACTGGCAAAACAGTTGCCCGAATACGACTATCTCTATTTAGGTGATAATGCCAGAGCACCTTATGGAACTAGGTCCTTTGAAACGGTTTATCAATACACGCTAGAGGCGGTGCAGTGGTTTTTTTCACGAGGCTGTGAGTTGGTAGTGCTGGCTTGTAATACGGCTTCTGCAAAAGCACTCAGAACCATCCAACAAAAAGATTTACCCTTTATAAATGCCCATAAACGGGTATTGGGGGTAATACGGCCAACCGCTGAAGTTATTGGCAACTATTCAATCAGCAAGCAACTGGGGGTAATGGCAACACAAGGAACGGTGCTGAGTAAAAGTTATGAGATAGAAATTAATCGCTTTTTTCCCCAAGCTACTGTGTATCAAGAAGCCTGCCCCATGTGGGTCCCCTTGGTAGAAAATAAGGCTTATGATGGGGCAGGAGCTGATTATTTTGTAAAGCAGCACCTGAATCAACTGTTGGCAAAATCACCTGAAATAGACACTATTTTATTGGCTTGTACGCATTATCCTTTACTGCTTCCAAAAATTGAGCAGTTTGCGCCAAAGGGTATGAAAATTATTTCGCAGGGAAGTATTGTAGCGAATAGTCTCTCAAAATACCTGTTGAACCATCCTGAAATAGCCAGCCGCTGTTCTAAAAATGGAATCATACAGTGCTGTACCACGGACTCAACAGTCGATTTTGATGCCAATGCTGCTATTTTCTTTGGAAAACCTGTGAAATCAATACATATTCTGTTGGGTCATTAGTATTTTTTGCTTAATTTTGCCGTCCTTTCACAAGCGGCGGTATGGTGACTGAAGCATTTGAAAAGAAACTATATTTTAGGGTTAGTAAAAAAACACATCAATGAAACGTACATTCCAACCACACAAGCGTCGTCGTAAAACCGTACACGGTTTCCGCAAACGTATGGAATCTGCTAATGGCCGTAAAGTATTGGCAAGCCGCAGAGCGAAAGGTCGCAAGAAGCTCACTGTTTCTAGCGAAAAAGGATTGAAATAGTCCACCTACCCCAATAGGGGCAGGATAAAAAATATTAGCTCCGTCTATTGACGGAGCTTTTTTAGTTTTGTACCCATGAAATGAACGATAGCTAGAATTTTACAACAAATGAGCGTAACATCTGCCAAGCCAAATTACCAACTATAATAATTGATTCGGGATGGTGATTACAAATTAATAAAAATAAGCACTTGAATAAAAAGAATGGTTATCCTAGTACTGAAAAACTTAAAAGTCGCAAGGCTATGGAGTTGCTGTTTTCGGCGGGTAAATCGTTTAGTGTATTTCCGCTGAAAGTTTTCTATACCATCATACCTACTGATGCCAATATACCCACTAAGGTATTCGTAAATGCGGGAGTGGGAGTAAGTGCGCGAAATTTTAAAAAAGCAGTCTCTCGTAATAGAATTAAGCGATTGCTGCGAGAAGCATATCGTACGCAGAAACACGCATTGCAGATACATGTTGAAGAAAAAAATTTTCACCTATCCATATTCTTTTTATTTATAGGCAAGGAGCTGGTTACTCAAGCGGAAATAAGCAGTGCCATGACTAAATTAATGGTTAAATTAATGGGGAAGCTGGGCGATGGAGAACCACAAAGTACAATCATAAAAAGCGAATAGAATAAATTATGTGTGTAAAGTGTAGGTTAGAAAATAAACGCCAATTCATATTTTCCATTCCTAAAATATTGGGCTTGCTTTTCATTCCCTTTATTAAATTATACCAGTATATTATTTCGCCCCTATTGGGTCCCAAGTGTAGATTTATACCAACCTGCTCCCAATATGGTGAGCAGGCTATAAAAAAGTATGGACTATTTAAAGGAGGGTGGTTATTGGTGAAAAGACTGAGTAAATGCAGGCCAGGCGGTGGCTCGGGTTGGGATCCAGTGCCTTAGGGAAATGGGGGTTGTTGCCAGTATGTAAAAAATTCATATATTGTAATGAGTTAAAATTTATCGGCCTACTATCTGTCAAAAGTAAAAGTTAAGCCATTCAGATAGAAACCTCGGTGTTATTCCTTAAAATCAAGCTATGAGAAAAAGTAGTATACAGCTGGTTTTTTTGTTTTTTGTTTGCAAAGGAAATACTCTGCAAGCACAAATAAATAGGCTCAATAGTTTAATTATTGACTCTACTGATTATAACTTTAATAAGCCCATTATTTTTAGGGCAGGAGTACACTATCCTTTCGGACTTCAACCATTCTTATCAACAGAAGTAAAGTTATTAAAACGAGTTACTTTGAATATGCAGGTTGGTGCATCTTTTGATATTGCCGAATCTGCAAAATGGATTATAACTGATCCAGTAGAATTGGCAGATAGTGATAAAATAGGTTTATCTGGTTATATTTCTCCTGAATTGAGGTATTTTCTTTGGGCACCCAATAAGATAAAAAAAACTAATAAGGAATTACTTGGTTTTTCTGGGGCTTATATTGCTTTAAAATATTTTGCAAGTACTGCGTCTACAAAAAGAAATAGTGCTGCAACATATAGTTATGAAAATGTAAGTGCGTGGCAATTGAATGTAGGATGTCAAATTCAATTTAAACCCCATTTTTTCTTGGCCTGCTTTGGGGGCATTGTACTTAAAGAACGCCCTATAAATAATAAATTACCCAAAGTAATACCTTTAATTCAGCTTGGTTTTACATTGGGTTATGTTTTTTAAAAAGAAATATATGCAAAAAACGATCAGTATTTTACTTTTAAATATGCTTGTAGTTAATGGCTTATGGAGTCAAATAATTCCTAAAAAAAGGGAACTTCCACAGCAACGCTCCCCCATTATAAGGGCTAATTTATTTGCTCCTATTGGTTTTCATTTATATGGCTCTGCTGAGTTTACCCTCTTACCCAAACTAACCATAACACCGCAAGCAGGATTGATTTCTGCATTTGGTTTTAAAAAAGAAAGTAATGATCCAGCACTAAGTAACAGCAGTACAGTAGGTTTTTATTCGGTAGAATTAAGAAGGTATATAAACTTATACCATCGGTTGAAGAAAAATAAAAATATAAGCAACTATTCGGGTAACTATTTTGCAGTAAAATACTTTGCTTCAACACCTCCCTTCAAAAAAAGCAACCAGTTTATTAATTTTGAGAGCGTAAGAAGTATTCAAGTGCATTATGGTTTACAAAGAGAAATTAGCAAACGTTTTTTTGTGGGTGGTAATATTGGATTTGTAGTGGATGATGTATTTATGGAAAACAGTCAAAATAGCCCCGTGGGCGGCTTTCCGCTTTTGCAATTCGGGGTTAATTTCGGGTTTACTTTTTAAAACCAAACTCATTTTTATTCCTCATAAAAATCTAAATCTTTGTGATAGGTTTCTTCTAACTGCGTTATTGCATAAAAAGCTAGGCATAATGCAATGGCTGCAATTACCACTGCACTATAATAATAATTTCCTGCAAATATTGTGGCCAGCCATTGGAAGGCAAAGCTGAGTGGAATTGCCCAGCCCCTTACTAAATTAAGAGAAGTACTGGTTACCAAGGTTCTTATATTGGTGCCAAATTGTTCTGCCGCCAAAGTAAACAACATAATGGTGAAACCCACGCCAACACCCATTCCTACAAATAAGGAGTAATAAATAATTACGGAATATTTTGCAAATAAAAAGAAGCTAAACAAAAATAGACTGTACAATCCCAAAAAGGCTAAAATGGCTTTTTTTCTACTTTCTAAGCGCTGACTCAATAATCCGCACAGCGGGTCGCCAAATGCAAACCCCAGAAAATTAAGTGCAATTACGGTTGAAGCAGTAGGAAGCGTAGTCATGCCCATACTGCTTGCTACTTCTTTGGTAAATGTAATTAGAATGCCAGTAGCAAACCAGCCCGGCATCCCTATTAGTAGAATGCATATAAATTTCCTGCGCCGATTTTTATTTTTTAATACCAATAGAAAGTTTCCTTTACGAATTCCCGATACTTTCATATTGTTGAACAGTCCACTTTCTAGTACCCCCAATCGCAGAACGAGTAAAATTAATCCCAGTGCCGCCCCAATCATATAACTGGTTTTCCAATTGAAAAAACTGGCTACCATTCCTGCTGTTACGGCACCAAACATACCAATGCCACCTACCATTGCCACAGCAAAACCACGATAGCGTTTATCTATCTGCTCTGTTACCAATGTAATACCCGCTCCTAGCTCACCTGCCAGCCCTACCCCTGCAAGAAACCTGCACCAGATATATTCATCTGTATTTTTTACAAATGCATTGAGTAAAGTAAATACACTGTACACTAAAATAGATCCAAATAATACTTTCAGTCTACCAAACTTATCACCAATAGTACCCCAGATAAAACCACCCAGCAACATACCAAACATTTGCGCATTTAAAATATTGCGGGTATGAATAGGCCATTCAGATTCGGGTATGGCAAGGTCTTTAAAACTGTCAATTCTTTCTGCGCTAAAAATAATGATATCATACAGGTCAACAAAAAAGCCAAGTGCAGCAACTACTACACCAATAATGGCAGATTTAGTGATACCTGTTTCCTTCATGGGGCTATTTTTTTAACCAGTCACCAATACCATAAGGATCTGGATGAACCAGCGATACGTGTTCGTGTTTTATTTTCCAACTCCCTTCTTCTTTTATTAAAACAAAACTAGAACGAAATATATTTTCGAATTCTACTTCTTTTACTTTCACTTTTAATTTGATGATGCCTGCAACCCAAGCCATTGATGCGGTTTCTTCTGCAAAAGGTCCTTCTATCCATTCAATAGATAATAAATGTAAGGAAGAAGTACAGAAATCAGTCCACCCTTTTTTTATTTTTTCAAATCCTATGGTGGTTAATCTAGGGCCCTCTAATATTACATAGGTATCGGTTGAATTAATATATTTATTACAAATTCCTTCCAAGTTTTTGTGGATGATTACTTGGTAATGTTGATTAACAGATTCAATAGCATTCATAAAAAAATAGATTTACATTTCATTGATATCATCTGCAATCTGCCGCATGGGTATATTGTTTTCAGGATGTGCAATGGCATCTGCCTCTTGCTGAACTATGCGCATGATACGGGCTGCATAGCGGGCATGCCAGAGCTGCCTTTCTTCTGCTTGTGCATCTGTAGGTACAAAAGCTTCTATTTCACTTTGTTGTAGAATGCCTTTCTGCTGCAATAATCTTTCAATGGTATCCATGCGTTCTCTTACAACAGCCACTTCTGTGGCCACAGCCATGGCTATATTCATTACACGTTCTACCGCAGGATCGTTTAAAAAATAAGGTCTACCACCTTTGCTTTTATCGCCGGCCATTAATACATCATTCACCGCAGTGGTATCTATTTGCTCACTTATTTGTCCACTTGAATGTGAACCGCTTAATTCTGTTGACATGGGAGGGTGTTGAGTTATTAGGTTATTAAGTTATTGGGTTGATTAAGTTATTGGGTTGATTGAGTTATGATTTCCATCCACCAAATACATTCCAGATGGGGCTGCGGCCATAATCTTCTGTTACCTTACCATCTTCTTTCTTCTTATCAAGATCATTCACTGCTTTCACACCTATTTGCATAAAATTTTCTTTGGGTATACCCGCTTCCATCATCAGATCTACTGGCTGAAGGTCGTGCATATGACCCCAATAAGGTTCGGCATTGTAATAAGCATCCCAGTCGCGCATAAACTGTTCATAAATACTCATTTCTGGTGTGTATTGTGGTTGCTCAATATGAAGATTTAGTCCCTTTGACTTCAACACCCTATTTATTTCTTTAAATATTTTATGAATGGATTTGCCACCTGTTTCGTGTAAAAACATGGTGGTTTGTACCCAGTCAAAATCACCATCAGCAAATGCGCTCATATCTGCTGCATCAGCTTGAATGAATTGTATATTTTTTATGCCCAAAGCATTGGCTCTTGCAGCTCCATAGCGCAACATAGGCGCGCCAGCGTCTATGGCAATCACTTCAGCATCTGGAAAAGCCATGGCAATAGGTAAAGTATTATGACCGAGTCCACAGCCGATATCCAGAATTTTTTTTGGGTTGAAATGGGGATAGGTTTCTTGCACCCATTTTGCAATAGCTCTGCCACCGCCATCGGTCAGGCTTCCCAGCATACCACCGCTGGTAACAAAAAGTCCACTATCGTAATTGGCAGCATTGGCCACATCTCCTTTAAAATATTCAGTATGATAACTACCGGGCATCAGGTGATTGTCTACATGCTTTAAATAAGGAGGAACTATAAACCCTTCCTTCAATTGAAGGTTAGGATGTAGCGCCAATTGTGTTGCTGTTTTTTGTGCCAATTCACCTGCTTGTCGCAATACCGCAGCCCTTCCATTTTGCTGTCGCATTTCCATGGTACTCCTGCGCAGTGCAGCCCACATTTGGTAAACAGGATCATTTTTCATGGCTTCTCCTACTTCAAAGCGATCGTTAAAAGTTCTGCCATTTTCTTTTTTAAATATAGGCTCTACCCTTTTTTCAAAAGCGGTTTTATTACCTGGGGCAATAACGGTACTTACAAAGCGATTCAGGTTGGCTAAAAAATTATAGCGCGCCCTTTCGTCGTGACTGAAACTTGGAAAAACCGCATGCTGTTGCAGTTTGGTCCATACAGGTGGTAATTGGTATGACATGTTAAGTTATTGAGTTATTATGTTATTGGGTCCTCCCATACCCACCCCCTCCAGGCAGCTCCATCACCAACTCTTCTCCGGGTAATAGTTTATCGTGACCTTTTGGTGGGGTGAACCGTTTTTTACCTGCTAAAGTTCGGATATAAATGGCACCCTTTCTTCCTTCTTTTCCACCAAATAATCCGTAGGCTTGGTGGTTAATTTTCTCAGTTACATTACTAATTTGTAGCGGGAATTTACCAATATTTTTATAAGCAAAACGCTGCCCACAGCCACCTTTGAATTTGCCTGCACCGCCACTATTGGCGATGAGTGATTTTTCAGTAACTAAAACGGGTGCATTGTTTTCAAATACTTCAATAGGCACATTGGCTACATTGGTGGGATAACAAAGCGTGGGTGCTCCATCCAGTCCCATTCTTCCACCATAACCTCCTGCCAGAAAAAGATATTCTACAAATTCAGCACCATTTTCTCTTTTACCACTCAATACCATCACCCATACTGCTGCTCCGCAATCGGCCTGTACTTTATCTGGAACGGCTAAGGATAAAGCCTTCATAATGGGGCCATGCAATAAATTACCCGTTACATTTCTTGCACCCAATGGAGATGGTTTTTGGGCATTGAGTAAACTACCTTCAGGTGCAGTTACGTGTATGGGCCTGAAACTTCCTTCGTTGTTGGGAATATCGGGACTAAACACACACTTGATGGGATAAGCCGTATAGGCAAATACATAATTGAGTACAGCATTAATGGCCAGGGAATGTGCGGCAGAAGTACCTGCATAATCCACAAAAATTTCATCATCTTTAATGGTTACTGCGCATTTAAATTTTACAGGCTCTTTCAGGGCATCACCATCTGCATCGTATTCGGATTTATAAGTTCCATTGGGTGCTGCTTTAATGGCAGCCCGCATGGCTTTTTCACTGGCATCAATAACTTGTTTTCCAAGTGCATCAATGGCTGTAAGTTGATTTTCTTCCAACATCCGATGCAAGGAACGAATACCTTGGTAGTTGGCTGCAACCTGGGCTATAATATCACCGATGGTTTGCTGGGCTGCTCTTACATTGGTTTCAATCATTTGAAAAAGGGTATGATTCTTTTGTCCTTGATCATATAATTTAGAAGGAGGAATATAAAGGCCTTCTTCATAATAGTCTTTTGCACCTGCGCCCCAAAGCGTGCCACCTATATCGGGAGAGTGAGCAATACAGCCCATAAATCCGATTAAATTCTGTTCGCAAAAAATAGGCGTAACAATGCCAATATCAGGTTTATGACCCGCACAAAGCCAAGGATCGTTGGTAATAACTACGTCGCCTTCTTTCCAAGTATGTATCGGAAAAAAATCTTTGATCAGTGCTTTTACCAAGAAGGGAAGTACACCTAAAAAAGAAGGAACGCTTACGCTGCTTTGGGCGAGCGACTGGCCTTTGGTATCCATCAATACAACTGCAAAATCGGCACTTTCTCTGGTAACTGATGAGAAAGCGGTTCGCTGTAACGTAGTGCCAGCTTCATCTACAATGGAAATGAGTCGGCTCCATAAAACAGAAAGTTCAATTGCGTCAAATTTTTTAGTCGCCATAATTCAATTAATAAATCATTTCAATTACAATATTTTTAAATTCATCAATCATCACGGTACTATGGTGACCTACAACGGTGGTACTCTCAAATTCTTCAATAATACAAGGTCCTTTTATTTTTTTATTAATGGGTATGCTGTAACGTTCGTACACCGGAGTATCTTCATACTGCTTACCCCAAAATACTTTTCGTGTTCCTTTTAATGCTTTTCCTTTTTTACCAATTACCGCTTGTTGTGGAATAAGTTCGGGAGAAGGGCCGCTCACCAATACTCGCCAAGTAACGGCTTCGATGGGAATATTTTCTATATCTCTTCCATACCTTAATTGGTATTCTGTTTTAAAGTTATTTGCTATAAGTGGAAGGGAGTTTTTAGATAGTTTTCCAGCAGGTATATTTACGGCAATTTCGTGACCTTGACCGTGGTAGCGCATATCGGCAACCAAAGTGATTTTTGCATGCTTTTTTTGAATGCCGGCTTTTAGTAGGAAGTCCATTCCCTTGGCTTCCATTTCTTTGAGGAGAAAATTTATTTTATCCCAATCCATCAGATCAAGGCGACAAATATAGCTGGCAATTTCTTCGGTAGCAACGGGACTTACTAAGAAACCCATTGCGCTTAATACGCCAGCACCACTGGGTATTATGAGTTGTGGTGAATGCATTAAACGGGCCACATTAAAAGCGTGAACAGGACCTGCACCACCAAAAGCGAGCATGCTGAAGAAGCGAGGATCTAGTCCCTTTTCAATAATATGAACCCGAGCGGCATTGGCCATATTTTCATTCACCAATCTATGAATGCCCCAGGCTGCTGCTTCTACTGAAATTTTAAGTGGATCGGCGATCTTTTTTTTCATGGCAGCAATAGCTTTGTCCTTTCTTAATTGCATGGTGCCACCTAAAAAATAGTCTTCATTTAAAAAACCAAGAATTAAATCTGCATCTGTTACTGTGGGATTTTCACCACCGTTATTATAGCAAGCTGGGCCAGGATTAGCCGAAGCACTTTCGGGGCCAACACTTAATAAACCCAAGTGATTTAAGTGGGCTATACTACCGCCGCCAGCACCAATTTCAATCATATCAATTACTGGAATACGAACGGGTAGCCCGCTTCCTTTTTTAAAACGCTTTTCACGAGCGGCTTCAAAATGATTGGTTATTTCTGGTTGTAAATTTCTAATCATGGAAGCTTTGGCGGTGGTTCCTCCCATATCAAAAGCCACCAAATCTTTTTTGCCCACCAGCTTTCCAAAAAAAACGCCAGCCATGGTTCCCCCAGCGGGGCCACTTTCTAAAAGTTGCACGGGTGTTTTGCGAGCCCCTTCAATGGTGGTGAGACGCCCTGCTGAGTTCATAATATGAATGATACCCCCAAAGCCAAGTACTGCTAATTTTGTACGAAGGTTAGCAAGGTATTGATCGGTAAGTGGTTGCACATAAGCATTCATTACCGTAGCACTGGTTCTTTCGTATTCACGAATTTCTGGCATTACTTCACAACTAAGTGAATAAGTAAGCGAAGGAAATTTTTTATGCAGCAGTGCGCCTATTTGTTTTTCGTGTAATGTATTGGCATAAGCATGTAATAAAGAAACCGCTATGGATTGAACGCCTTGTTTTACCAATTGCTGAATGGTTTTTTCTACCGCTTCGAGGTTGAGTTTTTCTAAAATATTACCCGACTTATCTACTCTTTCTGCTACACCTTTTCTAAGTGCTTTTGGCACCAATGGTTGCGGCATGGTAATAAAGATATCATAGATATCATAACGCATTTCTCTGCCAATTTCTAGTAGGTCTTCAAACCCTTTTGTAGTAAGTAATGCGGTGATGGCGCCTTTTCTTTCAATTACTGCATTGGTAACCAATGTAGTTCCATGTACTAGGGTTTGAACCGTACTTACCGACTTTCCATGTTGAGCCAGTAATTCGTTTACGCCATTTAAAATACCCAGTGTGGGATCGGGATAAGTAGTAAGTGTTTTGCCAAAATAAAGCATGCTGCTTTGTTCATCTAGTAAAACAAGATCGGTAAAAGTGCCGCCAATATCAATTCCCAATTTATGCATAGCTTACAAGATAAAATTAGTTAACAATATTAACTAATTTTATGATCAAAAAGGTCAACTTTTTAATGGTATTCTTCACCACCACTCACATTCATGGCTTCGCCGGTAATATATGCAGACTCATCGCTGCATAAAAAAGCAACTGCTTTGGCAATATCGCTGGTGAGTCCCGTTCTTCCCAAAGGATTTTTATTAATAATAGATTGTAAATAAGCGTCGTAATCCATTCCTAATTTATCACTGAAAAATTTATTCTGCCAATGGCCTAGAGCCGTAGTAATATGATTGGGACAAACGGCATTCACCCTAATTTTATATTTACCGAGTTCTACAGCGTTGCTGCGGGTTAATCCAATTAGTCCATGCTTACTAGCCGTATATGCGGCGGCATACGGGAAGCCACTCTTAGCAGCTTGAGAGGCAATATTTACAATACTTCCACCAGTAGCTTGCTGTTGCATTTGAATGGCTGCGTGTTTACTACAAAGGAATGCCCCCTTGAGATTTACATCCATTACAGCATCCCAACTGGTCTCTTTGAATTCGGTGAAGGGTTCCATAATATAACCCACACCTGCATTGTTAATTAGTATGTCAATTTTTCCAAATGCTTTGATGGTTTGATCCATCAGATTGGCGCAATCAGATTCCATTCGAATATCACAAGGAACGGTAATAACGTTTACACCCAATGCTTTGCAGGCATTAGCAATTTCATTCATTTCTGCTGTTGCGCCAATATGTTCAGCGGCAAATTCAGCGCCTTTTGCAACCCCAATATCACTGATTACTATATTACAACCTTCTGCTGCCAGTTTTAAAACAATGGCTTCGCCGATGCCTTTCTTTCTGCCAGACCCAGTAACAATGGCTACTTTATTTTTTAGGTTATACATATAAGTGAATTGTTTCTAAGGGTTAATATCATCTGCTAAAATAAATAAGGGACTATCAGCAAATTCATTGAATTGTTTTGCACCAGCCTGAACAGCTTCCGAGCCGAGGTCTGCAAAAAAAGCCTCCATATTATTGATTTCTATTAATTCGGCATATTGATAGGGAGCGGGTTTATCTGAACCGAGTATCATTCCCAATTTCAACACCCGAAAATCATTGATTGATCCCAAAGACTTTACAGTCGGGATATCTTTTGATTTTGCCCAATGCTCAAAATCAGTTACGGATGCATTGGCTTTTAAATTAAAAAGTACAAGTACGGTTGGCATTGGTTATTGAGTTATTAAGTTATTGGGTTATTGAGTTATTAGGTTATTGAGTTATTGGTCAATTAACTTAATAACTTAATCAACTCAATAACTTAATCAACTAATCGGATTATTGATCATAAATGATTTGATACTGCTGGTTAATAAACCTTGCACACTATTCAACAACAGGCTCACACCTTTTTCACTTAGTTCTTTGGCTTGTTCGGCCGTTCCAGCAACGGTTCCGAAAATTTTTCCTTTACTGGTAACCGTTTGAATGGCTTTATCAATAGCAGCTTTAACTTCGGCATGTGCAGGGCCATCGGTAAAGCCCATACTCAGTGCCAGATCTCTTGGCCCAAGAATGAATCCGTCCACTCCATCTACTTCACACAAAGCTTCCAGATTTTCTAAACAGGTTAGGGTTTCAATCATGGGAAATACCAATGTTTGTTCATTCGAAAATGAAATATAAGCTTGTTGAGATAATTTGCCAGCCATATAGTCTGAGGCGCGAACGGGGCCGAGTCCTCGATTGCCCAGTGGATAATATTTTACAGCCTGAACCAGTTTTTCGCAGTCTTCAACGGTATTGGTGCCGGGCATCATTACACCCATAATACCAGCGTCGAAATACTGTAAAATCATTTTTTCGTCTAAGGAATTAATGCGCGCAAGTGGTGTGATACTTACAGATTCACAGGCTCGTATCATATGAATGGTATCGGCCATGGTGAGTGGGCCATGTTCTGCATCCATGATGTAGAAGTCCATTCCACTGAGTCCGATATATTCACATATTGTAGGGTCGGTGGTTGGAGAAATTACGCCATAGCAAGTTTTTTTCTCCAGTAATTTTTTTCGTAAAATATTTTCTCGCATAATAATTTAGTGCAGGTTGGCAATAGAGCCGTCTGCAATTTTAGTCCTTATAAAATTCATTAGACCACCTGCTGCGCCTACTTCTGCAACAAAAGGTGCAACAGGAACGCTGGAAAATATTTTTCCATTGCTAAGATTTTTTATTTCACCGTTGTCGCTGTTGTATTCCAGTTCATCGCCAGTTTCACAATCGAGGTTCATGTCTTTACTGGTAATAAAAGGCATGCCATAATTGATGGCATTTCTGAATTGTAAACGCGCGAAACTGGTAGCAAATACTGCTTTAATATTGGCGCCCATTAATCCGGTAACACAATGCTCAATACTTTTTCCGCCACCAGCAAAATTATGTCCCGCTACAATAAATGTGTAACCAAAATCTTTAAAACCATTTTCTTTATTAAATGCTTCGTCTACACCAGCCATCACCCATTTGCTGTTTTCAATGGGATCAATGGGGGAGGTCCAGAATTTCTGAACAATCATATCAAAGCTCATTACATAGGTTTTTGCAACCCAAGCTTTTCCTTTTATTATTGCCATGTGATTAATTTTTAGTGGTTACCAATTTTCAGAACGGGGATCGGTGATTACTCCTTTTACAGCACTTGCGGCAACTACGGCAGGAGAAGTCAAGTAGATCTGTGCATTTTTACTGCCCATTCTTCCTTTCATATTTCTATTTCCAGCACTCAGCATGATATCGCCATCGCCAGCAACGCCGGTATGAATACCGGCACAAGGCCCGCAACTGGGTGTTTCAATAGCAACACCAGCTTTCACCAAAATTTCGAAATATCCTTTTTGAATACATTCGAGGTAAACTTGTTGACTGGCAGGTATGCAAATCATATTTACATCGCGGTGAATTTTTTTGCCATCTAAAATTTTTGCTATGATGGCAAAATCTTCGGTGCGACCATTGGTGCAAGTGCCTACAAATGCTTTGTTGAATTTGGTGCCCACTAGTTGTTCAACGGGCACCGTATCGTCTAGTTTATCGGGTCTTGCAATGGTGGGACCAACATTGGTTACATCTACTTCATATACTGCATCATAGTGAGCATCGGCATCGCTGGCAATCATATTCCAATCGCCTTTTTGAACCGATTGTAAATAGGCTGCTGTTTTTGCATCGGGGGCAATGATGCCATTCTTAGCACCCAGATCAACCGTCATATTACAAAGCGTCATTCTACCAGCAATATCCAGTGCATCAATAGCGGGGCCGCAATATTCGAGTGCTTTATAAATAAGGTGTCCATTCCAGTGCATCATTCCCATAATATGGAGGCTGAGGTCTTTGGCCATCACCCAAGGCTGCCATTCGCCTTTGATATGAAATTTAACTGTTTCAGGAACCCGAAACCAACACTTGCCCGTAGCCATTGCTATGGCAGCATCGGTTACCCCAATGGCATTACCAACCGCCCCAACGGCTCCGTAGGTATTGGCATGAGAATCGGTGCCAATGGAAATTTTCCCGGGTAAAACGTGACCTTGTTCCACCATTATTTGGTGGGCAATTCCCTGCCTGCCTAGGTCGTAAAAATTAGGTATATCATAGCTTTTTACAATCTCCCGCCATTCATTCAGCATGGTTGCATATTCGGGAGTGGGAGGAGGAACGAGGTGATCGCTTACACAGATCACCCGATCTCTATTGAATAATGTTTTGGCACCTAGGCTTTCAAATGCTTTGAAGCATTGTTTACCCAAATAATCCATAGTCATTACCGTGTGAACGTCAACCCATACAAGTTGACCGGGTACTACGGAATCACGGCCACTGTTGAATGCCATAATTTTTTCTGTAATTGTCATTGCCATTAAATAATAAATTATTTTGAGTTGAATATTGTTAATGATCGGAGCGAGAAGCGCCAGTAAATCTTCGGGAAGGGAGGTCAACCCAAAAGGCTGGGTCAATCTGTTCCATGGTAGCAACCTGCCTTTCTTCAATCATGGTATTGCCTTGAAATTCATCATTCAGGCTCCATTTCCAAGTGCGGATGCGGTGTTTGCCATCACCAATAAGATCAATCATTTCGTAGAGGTTGGAGCCAGGACGGTTTTTATAACTCCATGTTAAACAAACACTATCATGTGTTTCCCATGATTTACCGAGGATGCGGGGATTATCGAAAATTAAAATACCATCCGAATTAAAGGTACAAATACCAAAATCGTGCAGTTCATAATGCCCATCATCCCAAGTATATTCATTTACTTGGTGGTATTTATTTTCATCAAAAAGACGAATGGTAAGCCTGCTCTTCCACTGCGCATATTTATTACCATTGGCGTCTATTCTAATATAGGTTCCTTCCCAGATTCCAGTATGTTTTGGAAATAGTTGAAGATTCATTTGTAAGGGTTTGCTTGATTAATAGTTAACTAAGTTAATCATTTTCTGGTGAAATAAAATAATTTAAAAATTAGCTTTCGTAGAAAAAAAGTACTATTTTTAAAATTGATTAACTTAGTTAATCGTTTCAGTAATCAAATTAATTGCTATGAACAAATTTTTAAAAAGCCTTGTGCTTTCTCTCGCTTTACTATTTGCACACTCGCTTACCGCACAAGTAATGGTGACTGGTAAAATTACATCTTCCGATAAAAAAACCATGGAAGGTGTTTCTGTTGTGGAGAAGGGATCTAAGAACGGAACCGTAACTAATAAAGAGGGAAGGTTTACCATTTCAGTAAAAGCTGCCAATGCAATACTCAAAGTAAGTGCTGTAAATTATCGCGAGCAGTCGATCTCATTAAATGGACGCGCTAGTGTTGACGTTCAAATGATGGAAGAAACCAATCAACTGAATGAGGTAAGCGTTACTGCGGGTCGCCAGCCAGTACGTAAATTAGAAACTACCCAAGCGGTAGATATTATTAGTAATAAAGTATTAAAAGCCATTAAGCCCGAAAGTTTTGCAGAAGCGGTAACGCTTACACCTGGTGTATTTGCCAACAACTCACAAGGTAGAAGAGGTGGTATAGTAATTAGGGGTTTTCCGGATGGCAATCCATTGGGTGGATTGGTGTATACCAGTATTTTAATTGATGGACTACCTGCTTTTGGTAGTGCTGGACGCTTACCCGATGCTGGTTTTGGATTTGATGACAACGTTGAAAAAGTAGAAGTAGTGAGAGGAAGTACGGCAACCGTTTATGGTCGCTCCGCTGCAGCAGGTGTAGTAAATATTATTAGTAAAACAGGTGGAGAAGAAACCAGGGGTTCGGTAAAAATGACTCGCTACGATAATATACATACAGACAATAATTATTTTAATTATCGGATGGATTGGAATTTGAATGGCTCACTCACCAAAGACAAAATGGTTAGGTATAATATTGGTGGTTGGTTTATGGATGATCGTGGTTACCGTAGAACTGGTTACAATGATCATGGCTATCAATTGAGGGGTAATTTTGATTTCTTATCGGCAGACAAAAAGGGAAAAATTAGGCTCGGATTTATTTATGCGAATTATAGTTTTCAAAACCTAACAGATGTACCTATTGATCCCGTAACCAATAAACTTCCTTTGCGTTGGAGAAATATCAACACATTTATTTTTCCTGCATTACAAAACGTAAACTATTCTGTATTTGGAACCAGATCTAGTCGCACTTTGCCTCGCCTTGGCGGACAACCTGTTTTAGGGGAAGACGGCAATCAGATTGTTCGGAATGTTGGCAATGAATTGGCCAATGCTAATACTACAAAAAACCTGCAATTGAATTTTTCTATGGAGAGAGACTTGGGCAATAATTGGCATTTTGAAAATAAATTCAGATACCAAGCATTGTCAAGTGGAACAAAATACCCTTTTCCATTCGGAGGTTATTATGCTAGTAATAACGTAGCTAGATTAATGCTGGATGGCGATGCTCCAGATGATGATTTAATGAATGAAGCCAGAATTAAAAAGACTTGGGAAAAAGGATCAGTAAAACATAACTTCCAACTGGGTCATTATTTTTCTAGTACTAATTTGCGACCAACCACTTACAGCTATACTCATTTTGTAAATCCTTCTGATCCATGGGATCTTAAATTAATTAATAGCAGTGCACCACCATCGGCACAGAGAGGATCTATTACCAGAAGAGGAAATTATATTGAACAAGTAAATGCATTGTTTGCGGGTCATGAAATGAAATTCAATGATAAGTTTACCATGACGGTAGGATTAAGATACGACTGGTTGTATATGGATCTTTCTGAAACCAAAGCGCCATTCGATTCAGCAATTACCCGTAAATTGGCTTTTGGCGATTATTCGGCTTCTATTGGGTTTAATTATTTATTCGATAGAACAAGTTCAGTTTATGCTAATTTTAACCGAGCGTATAGAATGCCAGATTACTCTGCTTTCACCTCCTTAGAATATATTGCTCCCACGGCTAATAATGCTACGGCAAGCACCCTTTCTCGTTTACCAAACGGCTTGTCTGGTAATGAAATCATTATCTCTGCGGAACTTGGTTTCAGAAAACAAATGGGCGATGTGGGTATTGATGCTGCCGTTTATTATAACAGTATTAAAAACAGATTGGCTTCTATTTTCGAAAATGGATTATTGGTTTCTAAACCTTTCGGTTCTAATAGAATTATGGGTGCTGAATTATCTATCTCTTACAATCCTTCTCAGTTCTTGAAGGGGTTGAGTATTCGTTCTAGCCTCACTTTACAGAATGCTACTTTTTCTAATTTTAAAATTTCCAATTCAAGTGCCGCTGCTGCCGGAATTATTGGCCGAGTTGGCACCTTACCCAGTGTAGACGTGAATGGAAATCTTTTTGGATTGAATATTATTAGTGAAGGGAATAACCAAACATCTATTGATGTGATTGGTAAAAAACTACCCGGTGTACCCGATTATATCTGGAATAGTACTGCACTTTATCAACACAAATGGTTTGGGCTTGATCTTTCTGCTAACGTAAATGGTAAGCGCTATGCCGATGCTACCAACCTAATTAATATGGGCGGACTCACAGTGATTAATGCAGGTGGATATTTTAGGTGCATCATGAAAGATAAAAAAGAACTTAGAATTGGGCTTCAAGTTAAGAATATGGGTAATAGAGAAGGGGTACAAAGTATTGCTGGCCTTTCTGAAAACTCTACTGCCCTTGGTCAACTTCAAGCTACACCTACTTATAATAATGCAGGTACGCCTATCTGGTCGCAAGGATATCTTCAATTGCCTAGAAGATGGATTGCCTATATATCTTTTGATTTTTAATAGTAATAAGCACACTAGTTTCTGTAGAATGCCCTCTGTTTGAGGGCATTTTTTTAACCAAAACCTTTCAGTATGCAAAAAATAACCCTACTTATTTTATATGCTTTTTTATTTTCTTCTGTTCAAGCGCAGAAAAATAAATCAAATCCCTTATTAAATACACAACTTAAAGAAATGCTGGGTTGGTTTGAAGGGGAATTTGATAATTTTCAGCAGGTTTACAAAGAGCGGGAAGACAAGGTTAAAGAGGAACACGAACATATTCATTCTATTTTTAAAAAAGTTGACCTCCCCGCTTTTGGAAGCGATGTATTTTATGTGATTCAATATTTTGATGGGGATACGAGTAAGGTATATCGACAAAGGATTTATACTTTTAATACCGACCCCGTAGAAAATGCAATACGGCTGGATATCTATAGTTTTAAGCAGGATAGTTTATTTTATTTTTCAAACCTAAATCCTTTAAAACTGCAGGGATTAACGCCACAGCAAATGACTACAACAGATGGTTGTGGCGTTTGGTGGAAAAAGATGAACGACCAATATATCGGTTATATGAAAGAAAAAGCCTGCAATTTCATTAGTAAACGGTCTGGAAAGAAAATATATGTGACCGATAGCCTCTTACTTACACCCCATGAAATTTGGATTCGAGATGAAGCCTATGATGAAAACGGAGCTTATATCTATGGCAATAAAGACAAGATTCCACATAAACTAAAGCGATGCACTTTTTACAAAGGTTGGATTTTACTGCAAAAAGCGGGATTTGACAATGCTTATCACCAGTTGCGGAATAGGGTATGGCACGACCAAGGCAAGCGCATTCGGATGTTCACCGAAGATGGGTTGCCAACCAAATATGAAATAGAATTGGCCAATGTGGTTTATCGTAAAGATTTAGAGGTTCTGAAAATAGCTGTGTATGAGGTTGGGGTTTCTAAGGCAATTACCTATTCTTGGGCTAGCCCCGGCTCAAAAAATATTGGCATCAATTTGCGCTGGATTCAAGCAGGATTAACTAAATTGTAAAGATTTTTAATCAATTATCGATTGCCTGCCCATAAAAGCCACGGAGAAATACCGTGGCTTTGCTATTTATTAAACAGTTTTTTTTATTTATTGTCCCGATTTTTTCTTGCGTTCTTCCATTATTTTTTTATAGTATTTCCAACTCGTCATATTCGGGCTACTGTATAATTCAGGCGCGTGTTGATATTCAGGATAATTGGCCATCACAAAATCTTTAATTGCGGTTGGTAAATCATTGAAACCATTTTTTAGTTTATAACCGCGACTCTGGTATAAAAGGTTTCCAGACTTTGCGCCCATTTTCATCCAAGGTAAAAAATCGCTGAATCTGGTCCATGAAATATCCGCTTGCGCATTTTTAATTTTAGGGTTTTGTAATTCAGATTCACTCAAGAAAAAATTAAACAATTCAGCTCCTTGGTAAACATCACTTCGACTCTGTTCGGGCCAGTCGGTTTTTTTTAGGGGAGATGGGTAAGACAAAGTAACATCGTTGTATAAGTTAATACGGTCTTTGCCCAATTTTTCAAAAGGCACTTTAAAAGCACCATATCTAAAAATTTGATTCACTGGGTCGTTCCAAACATGCACTACTTCTACTTCTTCATTGGTGAAAGGGTTTTTCCAAGTCTTTAAAATTTCATTGGTCTTGGGATCTTGATACACCAGCATTTCTCTAGTAATGAGTCTCCAGCCAGAATCGCCCGGTAATTTTTCTACACGAGCTATATTGTACATTTCAAAATTAAATACATGCTTCCAAGGTTTCTCTGGATCATAAGTATAAATAGCTCCTTTGGCATAAAAAACAGCTTCTTCTGTTGTATCGAGAGAAGCGCGCATTTTTACATAAGCATCCATATTTTGTTTAGGGTCTGCAAGGTTGTACAATGGCTTTTTTTGCGCATAAATACTGCTGATTACAAAGAGAAGGAAGAGTGTAGCGTGTAATTTTTTCATATTAGGTGTGGGGTTAATCAAGTCGTACGAAACTATTCGGAATTAACTTTTAGCTAATATAGCTTTAAATATTCTTTGAATTGTAATTTACTGATACTATCTCAACTAGGTTCTTTTTAAATTTGTACTCATAGCTTTATATTGATTGTTTATTTTCATACGAAATTTTTAAGTCTACTTAGTTATATTGTTGGTTTATTCAAACAACAATTCATTTTTTAAACTTACGTCTCAATTTTTTATTATAGTAACGGGGTTCTTCATTAAATTAAAATAATTTATATATTTTAAAAATTAATAAAGTAGTATAATTAATTCTATATATTTTATTATAATTTTATATATATTTATATCATATTTTCAGCATGGAGTCCAGTAACCATTTAAACGGGGCGTTTCTGAAAAGCCATATGAGTAGGAAAAATTCAAAAAAAACCAAAAGATGAAAAAGAAATTACTTGCAGCAACCTTTATTCTCGGGATTGGGGTTTTATTTATGAGTGCAATTCCTGGATTAAATGAACAAAAGTTAAAAGATTTAGAAGCTAAAAAAGAATTAGCGACTAAACTCGTAGATCAAGCCACAAAAGATGGCAGTAAATTGAGTTTTAAGGAGTTAAAAAAAATTGCAACAGAAGTTAAGGGTTCCGAACTTTCTCTAAAGGATAAAATTGCACTTAAGCTTTTTAATAAAAAGCTATCTAAAGTAGATGCTTCAGCTGCCAATAGTGCTGGTGGTAAAAGTCAGCTCATTGCTTTACTTTTAGTTATTTTTGTTGGTACTTTAGGCATTCATAGATTTTATCTAGGTTATACATGGCAAGGAATAGTTCAATTACTTACTTTAGGTGTTTGCGGAATCTGGACATTAATTGATATGATTAGAATTATTACTGGAGATCTGACTCCCAAAGATGGCTCTTATGATAAAAAATTATAGATCAGTTAAGCAAAAAAGTATATTAAGTATTGATTTCTCACAAAAAGAGTTATTTCTAATATCTATATTCAAGTGTGTTTTCTTTTTTGTTATTCCTGTTGTAACAATATGCCTTCCTCAAAATTATTTCGATCAAGGCCAGTCACTATGTATTTCACAATTATTGTTCCATCAAGAATGTCTTGCGTGTGGATTAACAAGAGGGTGTTTGCATCTAATTCATTTAAATTTTGAGGAAGCGTTTCGTTTCAATATGATGAGTTTCGTTGCTCTACCAGCAATGTCAATCTTATGGGCGAAATGGACTTTTGAAGAAGTTAAAAGAATCAAAGTAATCTACAGGGTAATGAAAAACAAGGAGTAATGTTAAATGCTCCTTGTTTTTTAAAATTTTTTACAATTCTTTTACTTTTTATTGTAAAAATTTCTGGGTCTAATTTACTTTATTCTCAATCCATTACTGGTATTTGGAGAGGAGAGTTATTAATTAAAGAAAACTCCACTATTTACAATATTGAGGTTAATATTTTTAATCAAAATAATACTTTTTTTGGAAAATCTTTTACATATCAAAAAGCAAATTTTTTTGCTAAAACTTTATTCAAAGTTAAAATTTTAAATAATGATGAGTACTTAATCGGTGAGTACAGTCTTAAAGAGACAAATAATAAAAATGTTTCTGAACTTTGTCTGCTTAAGTACAAATTAAAATATAATTTTAATAATCAAAAAGAAGAATTAGTTGGTACTTTTCAAGGAACGAGTAATAGAAGCGGAATTAAATGCAGTTCTGGTTCTATAAAGCTTGTTAGAAAAAAATCCTCTCTATTTCTAAAGAATAAAGAAAATATTAACGACATACAAAAAGATTTAACTAATGTTGAAAATAAGATAAACACTCCCATACTAAGTGTTAATAAACTTGCAGAAGTATTTAATAAAGATTCTTTACAGCATATAGTAACTTCAACTTCCAATTCAATAAATTTACGAGTTGATTCATTAATTGGAACTTTCTCCACAAATAGCGAAATCATTACAGTTTCAATTTTTGATAATGGAATTATTGATAGGGATAGTGTATCAATAAATATACTTGGAAATAAAAAAGTAGATACAATTCAATTAGGTACTACTCCTTTTAAGTTTACAATTAACCTCTCTCCAAATGACCCTGTTCTTGAATTCATAATAAGCGCAATAAATTTAGGAGAAATACCGCCAAATACAAGTGTATTAGTTATTGAATCAAATAGTAAAAGAGTAGAAATTCCAATATCTGTTGATTTTACAAGAAATATAAAGCTAAGATTTAAGTATACCCCAAAAATTACATTTGATTTTAAGCGATATTGACTATTAATTACAATCTCAATAACAAAAAAGAGATTTAGTCTTTGGTGAAAACGGTTTCTAATTTAATTACTGGTTTATATTGTGTATTGAGTTTTTCAATAATCTGCCAACTGGCACCTTCTGGTCCCCGAAAAACAAAGCTGGCTTCGCCAAATTCATTTTTTTGAATAGCAGAAGGTTTCAACCCGTGCTTGGTAACCAGCCCGTGAATAAAACTGAGTTTAGGGGTATAGAAGCTGTGCATGGTAATTCCCAATTCACCCAGCCGCTGGTGAGAAGTAGCATTTGGCTTGTTTTTATATTGTGCCATAAAGAATTTGAGCTTACCACAAATATTATTGGGACTTACAAAGCCTTGGTAAAAATGACTATAGCCATCGGCCATTACGAAAGTTGTTTTAGGACCTTTTAAATGATCTCCATCTAGTGTGGGTTCGCGTTCGGCTTTTAAACCAAGAGCAGTTTGTAAATACATGAGCTGCTGCATACTATCAACCAATATCATAAAATCGTGGTGGGTAAATTCACTGGTCTTTAAATTAGATGATTCATTAATAGTGCCATATCCAGGAATACTATAACCGTATCGTTGAAAAAAAACATGATTAAAAAATTCACCGTACACTGCATTTTCGCGAACGCCAACAGGTCGCTTAAAAAAATCCAACTCATTTCCTTTATTAATACGCAGTGGATCATCAAAGATGGGAGGGGTTGGTAACCATTTCTGTTGTTGGTTGCGCAATACTTTGTAAACATCTTCTAAACGAATAATATCTTTGGTAAGCATAACGCTCATTCGCTGACCAACGGTTTCGGGTTCAGCATATCCAACACCTTTGCCCAGCGGGCTTTCCCATTGAATGATTCGCAGCAGTCCATGTGCGTCAATGCTACCGTTTTGTAACCTATAACTTTTAGCGTTACTCGGAACGCCATAAATAAGCATTGCTTGTGATTTTGTAAGCGTGCTACTATCCACTACTGTAAAACCAAATTCATTAAAATAACGAATGGTATATGCCGCATCTTTAGTACCTACCACTACTTCATATACACCGCTGATACCCGTATTGGGAATGGAATCGCTTTGTGCATTGATGCCAGTACAAAACAGGAAAGAAAAGATAAAATACAATTTTTTCATTGGATGGAATTAAACTTTTAAAATGAGTTTGCCATGATTTTCTCCCGTGAATAGCATTTGCAATGTACTAGCAAAATGATCAATACCCTCTACAGTATGCTCTTTGTAAATAATTTTCCCCTCCTGAAGCCATATGCCCAGTTGATTTATTGCTTCCGCAGCGCGCGCAAAATAATCCAGTACAATAATTCCACTAAGTGTACCGCGCGCGCTGATAATTTTCATATAATTTTTAATGCCCTGTACTTCTGAAGCATTGTATTGAGAAATGGCTCCACAAACCACTATCCTTGCTCCATTGGCAAGATTTAGTAAAGCGGCATCCAAAATTTCTCCGCCAACATTATCAAAATAAATATCAATACCATTGGGTGCCAATTCTTTAATGGCTTTGCCCATATTGGAAACCGATTTATAATCAATGGCAGCATGAAAACCAAAATCTTCTACTACAGAACGGCATTTAGCTTCACCACCCGCAATGCCAATAACGCGACAACCTTTAATTCTCGCTATTTGTCCCACTACAGAGCCCACCATACCAGCAGCTCCACTTACCAGAACCGTTTCACCAGCTTTGGGTAATCCTTTTTCTAGTAAGCCAAAATAAGCAGTCATCCCTGGCATACCCAAAATACCCACAAACCAACTGAGGGGAACTTGGGATGCGTCAACTTTTGTGAGGTGTTTGCCTTGAATTACTGCATAGGTCTGCGCCCCCATTATTCCCACTACCGAATCACCAGCTTTAAAATCAGCATGTTTAGATTCAACCACCATACCAGCGGCAAAAGCACGCATTAGCTCGCCAATTTCTACCCCACGGATATAAGTAGTACCCGCATTCATCCATCCCCGCATGGCGGGATCTAATGAAATATATTGAACCTGAACAAGCATATCCCCATCTGCTAAAACGGGAGTTATTGTTTCAATAATATTGAAATCACCAAACTGAATCATACCTTGCGGTCGCTGAGCTAATAGCACTTGTTTATTCACCATAATGGAAAAAGTTTGAATAGTTAATGAAGTTAACTAAATTTATGTTTGTATGAGCCCCATTGAAAAAAACTTTACTGTAGTAAATGACCGTATATTGTTTTATCGTTCCGTAGGATCGGGACCGATATTGATTTTACTGCATCCATCACCTCGAAGTTCAGCTATGATGGAACCATTGATGCTGTTATTAGCGGAGAATTTTACAGTGATAGCACCAGATACACCTGGCTATGGACAATCAATGCCCATGAATAAAATGATCAGCTCTGTATACGATTACAGTGGTTTTATTTATGCCCTACAACAGCACTTAAAAGCAGAAACGATTTTGCTTTACGGATCAGCCAGTGGCGCGCAGTTAGCCATTGCATATGCACTAACATATCCTAAAAAAGTGGGTGGCTTATTTTTAGACAATGCTGCGCATTTTGAACTGATGGAAAGAGAAGAAATACTCAATAATTATTTTATTGATCTCGCTCCAAAACCAGATGGCTCCCATTTAACCGCATTGTGGAATCATGTAAGTGATGCTTGTTTATTTTTTCCTTGGTACGATAAAAAAGAAGAAAATAGAATTGGCAAATATTTGCCACCGCCAGAGCTAATACAGAATATTGTAAATGATTATTTAATAGCAGGTCCTTCCTATGCAGATGCGTATATAGCAGCATTCAAACACGAACGTGCCGAAAAAGTGCAGGCATTATTGGTGCCCGTTACCTTATTCCGTTGGCTGGGAAGTCCCATTCTAAAACATATAGATGCTTTATTAAAATATCCTATGCCAGCCAATATCCGAATAGTTGAAACACCTACTGATATGCG